>JAVEEH010000335.1 GCA_030840545.1 Frankiaceae bacterium
GCTCGCGCTCGAGATCACCGAGACCGCGCTGATGGTCAACGCGATCGAGGCGCGTGAGGTGCTGGAACAACTACGCAGCCGCGGCCTGCAGATCCTGATCGATGACTTCGGCACCGGCTACAGCTCGCTCACCAACCTCAGCCGGCTGCCCGTCGACAGCCTGAAGATCGACCAGAGCTTCGTCGAACACATCACCGACGACCCGGACGCGCTGGCTATTACGGCGTACGTCATCGACCTTGCCCACAAGCTACGGTTGACGACAGTTGCCGAGGGTGTGGAGACGCCCGAGCAGATGGAGTTGCTCCGCCGGTTGGGTTGCACCACGGGTCAGGGTTTCCTCTGGTCACCCGCGTTGCCGCTCAACGACCTGGAGACCATGTTGCGCGCGATGCCCGGGCGAAGGTTCTCCGTCAGCCCGGCCGAGCTGAGTCCCGTCCCACGCCCGCCGCGGGGTGGGGTGGTCACGCCGGAGAACGGGCTGCACCAGCTCACCCGCATGCACGGCGACGGCGTCTCGTTGACGTCGATCGCGGCGGCCTTGAACGGTGACGGCTTCCGCCGGCCGGACGGCACCCGCTGGCACCGGGCGAGTGTCGCCCGCGTCATCACCGACTCGGTCTATCCGCATCTGTGGAAGGACCCCGCAGCCGACTGACGCTCCCCTCCCCTTCTCCCGGCGACGATCATGACGTTCGCTGCAGAATCGGGCCGCTGTGGCGAGGAAATCTGCGGCGAACGTCATGATCGTCGCGGGAAGGGCGCCCGTCACGGGGTCTTGGTGGCCAGGGCTGCGTGCAGCGCCTCGCGGCTCGGCTGGACGATCAGCGGGGTCGCGTCGTGGTCGCGAATCGTGTCGAGGGTCCGCGCGATGACGGCTGGGTCGGTGTAGATGTCGTCCGGGCGAGACAACATGCCCATGACCTGCCAGAACGCGCGGAACACAACAGGGTCGTGCATGGCCGCGGTGCGCAGCTGCGCGAAGGTGACGCGTGCCTCGGTCGGCTCGGTCGGCTCGGTCGGCTCCGGCTGCGGTGATGTCACGCCGAAGATGGCGCGGCGGAGCATCGCGAGGCGTTGGCCGTCGATGTCGGCCTGGTCGCGGTAGAACGGCTCGACGTGGTCGCTCACCTGCTCGTCGAGCGCGATCGCGAGGTCGGCCCAGCGGTCCCCGTGCTGGTCGATCGCCTCGACGAGATCTGCCGCGCTTTGCAGCGCGAGGGCCAGCCCGCGGCCGAGTGTCGGGTTCGTCGTACACACGGTGTCCCCGAGCGCGTGCAGGCCGGTGGCGACCGGGGTGCGGTCGACGACGAGGCGGCGCAGGGTGTTGTGCAGGCCACCCATCGGATAGATCGGGGTGATGGGTTCCATCACGTCGAGCCACGCGGCGTAGACCGGCACGGTGCGCGCGACCGCCGTGAACACGGCCGGGTCGGCCACCGCGCGGAAGCGCTTGTCCTCGACCAGTGGCGCGATCGCCATGAGCATGGTGGCGTTGTCCCCGCCCCAGATGCCGACGGTGAACTCGTCGAGGCCGGCGACGATGCGGGTCGTGGGAGGGCCGGGCAGATCCGTCGTCGTGCGGAGCCGGAAGTGGCGGCTGTAGTAGGCGACGCCGCACTCGGCCTCGGACACTGCGGTTTGCGTGGCGTCGATCGCGGCGAGCCACCGGTCGATCGGCGAGCGCCGGCCAGTGGCGTCGATGACCAGATCGGCATGCACATCTCCGTGGTCGGTGCTGACACCGCCGACGTGAGGAGGTTGGCCGGCAGTGGCGAGCAGACCGGAGACCTGCACGCCGCCGCGGACGGTCAGGTTGGGCTGGGCGTGAGCTGTCCGTCGTAGCACCCAGTCCATCGTCGAGCGCCGCGTCATCAGCATGGTCAGGCGCTCGTCGCCAGGCCGGGCGCTGCGGTCTCGCATCAGGGGCGGCATCTGCGTCGACAGCGGCGCCTCCGCGACGCCGGCGGCGATGAGTGCGGCGTAGACGTCCGGCAGCCGCTGCATCAGCAGCTCGCGGCACAACGGCAGAACGGCATGCGGCTGGACGATCTGGGGTGCAGCGGCCCGGAACGCGTCCTCGGCGGCCGACTCCAGGTCCGGCGCGGGGTCGAGCGGGTCACGGTCGAGCACGGTCACCTCGTGCCCGGCGCGGGCGAGCAGCAGCGACGCGAACAGTCCGGCGGCACTGCCCCCCGCAACGACGATCCGCACCGGCCCCTCGTCTCCCGCTCCCGCTCCCGCTCTCCCGCTCTCCCCTTCCGCGACGATCATGACGTTCGCGGCAGATTTGGTACGCCGCAGGGCCGGATTTCTGCGGCGAACGTCATGATCGTCGCGGGAGACCGAGCAGGCGGTGCGCCTCGGCGAGCTCCGGAGAACGGCGAGGATCCATCGCCGCGATCCGCGCGGGCGCCTCGGCGATGCCGTGCCGCAGCTGCTCGAGGAAGGCGCCGGGAGCGTAGTGGTCGCGGTTGGTGATGCGATAGACGTCCCAGCCGCGGGCCTTGAGCCAACGGTCCTTGCTCTGATCGTCGCCACTCATCCGGCGCCCGAGATGGAACTCCTCGCCGTCGTACTCGATCCAGATGAGCCAACGCCAATAGCCAAGATCGCCCTGCGCGATGACGAGGCCGTTGACGACGATCAGCAGGTTGACGTCGGGTTCCGGCAGCCCCGCCCCGAGGATGTGCAACCTCGTGTGCGTCTCGCGCGGCGACGCGACACCGCAGCGGGCCAGCTCGACCCGCTGGCGCGCGCGCCGGACATGTGGCACGCGCACCATCCGGTCGAGCACCGCGAGAAGCTCCTCGCGCGAGCAGATCTGCTGAGTCAACAGCCAGTCGAGCACCGGCAGGGCAACCGCGTGCGACTCATAGCGAGCCAGATCCACGGCGGTCCGAGCCGGGGTGGTGATGCGCAGTCCCTTCCAGAGCGCGATGTCCTCCGGTGGCAGAGCGGCGATGCGGCGATCGAGTCCGCGACGCGCGCTGCGGGTGACGTCATCGCGATCGACGTTGACGCTGATGGGGACGTCCACCGAGCCCCAGGCGTCGGGCAGCCACGCGAACTCGTGGGCGACCGCAGCAGTACGACGCGCAATTGCGGCGTCGGCCCGCTGGGTGGACAAGACGGCGCCACATCGCTGCCACAAGTCGTCGCAGCAGTCGCTGGGCAGGAGCACGCCACGAGCCGGCGACGAGTAGGCGCCGCTGCGAATGGCGCCGTCGATGCGATGACGATCCCCGTCGCGTGCAGTGAGGTCGGCGCGGGAACGCCAGGCGGGCGACAACATGCCGCCACACTGCGGCGCCGGCACGGCAAACCGAACGGCCGCGGGCGGTTGCGTGGACACAGCGGCACCCTGTGCACACCCCGCACCGGAGGTCGCGCCCCCCACCCCCCGCAACGATCATGACGTTCGCCGCGGATTTCATCCGCTGGGAGGCCGGTTTTCTGCAGCGAACGTCATGATCGTTGCGGAAGGGCGGAGAAAGGAGGGGTCGGGTCAGCCGGGGGGAAGGTGGCCGGCGAGGTCGAGGATCGCCTGCTCGTGCCGGTGCACCGCTGCGGTCGACAGCGCGCCGCCAGGCAGCTCGACGACGAACGCGGTCGGGCCGAAGCGATGGTCCTCCTGGCCGACCGCACTGCCGGGATAGTCGGTCAGCTTGCGCAGCGACATCTGCACATCGGCGGCATAGCGCCGCTCCAGCGCGCGCGGCCCCTGCGAGTTGTCGACGACTCCGAGCGCCTGGTGATACCAGATCGCGAGGGACGGCCGCACCTTGTTCATCAGCGCGATCGCGAGCCGGGTCTCCGGCTCCGACCCGGCCCTGGGACCGGGATAGGTGAGTGAGCCACGGCTCCCGTTCCGCCGCCACTGGTAGGGAAAGTTGCGGTTGAGGTCGACGCCGCGGGCGTTGGTGCGGGTGCCGGCCGCCGCGCCGTCGGGGTTGAGCATCGGCACGATCCAGAGGTCGACGTCCTGGGTCGGGCTGACCCGCGTCAACGCACGGGCGATCGCCACACCGGCCCGCTCGTTGCCGTGGATGCATCCGACCACGAGGACGCGACGTGAGCTGTCGGGGTCGCCCACTTCGTACGCCGTGATCCGGCGGTGGTCGACCGAGTAGCCGAGCAGGACCCGCCGTCGCGTCTTCAGGTCGGTCGTGATCGGGCGGTGCTGGACCGAGGAAGCACTTGCGCGGGGTGTCGGGGAGGCCGCCGGGGCGTTCGGCTGCGCCGCGTGAGCGCCACACCCGACCACCAGCAGCAGCACGAGCGCGCCAATGCCGGCGAGCCCGAAGTTGTCAGACCCCCGGCACGTCATGGCGTGCTCACGTTCTGACAACTCGGGGGAGGGTGGCTTCGAACACGGTCGTCGGCGGGCCTGGGCTGACGCACACCACATCACCCGCCGCCGCTCGCGCGGCCTCGCGCGACAGCCACAACCCGAGGCCGGAGTTCGTCGTGCCCGTCCACGGCTCGAAGAGCCGATCGATCAACGAGCCCGGCACTCCCGGACCGCTGTTGGACACCCGGACCACGACACCGTCGTGCACGTCGATGTCCACCGTCACCGGCTCGGGGCCGGCGGCATGCTCGAGTGCGTTCTCCAGCAGCGGGTCGACCACGGCACGCAACAGCCCCTGGTCGACCTCGCCGGCACCGGCAGTGGTCACCTGGACCGCTTGACCCCGGGCCCTCCCCTGCCGCAGCCAGTCGTTGCCGAGCTGCGCTTGCACCTGTTCCATCGTCACCGGCTCGCTGACCCGGCCCGCGGTCGACAGCAGATGGTTGACCAGGGCGGTGAGCCGGTCGGCGTCGCCGATGATGCGGGTGAGCGCCTCCCGCACCGCCGGCGCGTCCCCGCTCGCAAGCGCCAGCTCGGCCTCCGCGCGCAACGTCGCCAGCGGTGTGCGCAGCCGGTGGGTCGTCTCGGACGCAGCCGCCAGGTTCGTCGCATAGTGGGTGTCCAGCCGCGCCAACATCCGGTTGAGCGCGGCGACGAGCCGCACCACCTCGGCGTCCTGCGAGTCGACCGACAGCTCACGGCCGGACTCGGCCATGCTCAACGCGTCGGCCTCCTCCGCGAGCCGCGCCACCGACCGCAACGTCCGGCCGGTGAGGAACCACGCAAGCAGCCCGGTGAACAACACGACGATCGGTACGCCGACGGCCAGCACGATCTGCAGCTGCTGGCGCGCATCGAGGAAGCCCTGGCTCTCCAACGCCACGATCAGCGCGCCGGCTCGACCGTCGACCGGCTGCGGCGTGCTCACGACGGCGAGGTCGACGTCCGGCGTGGACAGCGTGATCTCGCGGGCCTGGGTGAGCCCGCGGCGGGCGACGGTGAACGGCACCAGCGGCGCGACGCCGCTGAGGGTCGGGCTCGCGAACACCACGTTGCCGTTGCCGTCAAGCACCTGGACGAAGGTGGCGGTGCGGATGCCGGCGCCGTCGGCGCGCAAGTGGCCATGCCTGTCGATGTCCTCGCGCACGGACGCCAGCCGGCTGCGGCTGGCGGCGGTCAAGGCCTGAGTGGTCGCTCGGCGTACTTCCCAGACCGCGATCGCCGCCGCGGCGGCGAGCAGGAGCATCGTCGTCAGGACACTCACCGCGACGAGCCGCGCGCGCAGCGACTGCGGCAGCAACCGCGGCAGCAGCCGGGTCACGACCGGACCGCGGTCGCCAGTCGATAACCGCGGCCGCGCACCGTGACGATCATGGCGTCGGCGTTGTGGGGCGCGAGCTTCTTGCGCAGATAGCGCACATAGACGTCGACGACGTTGGAGCCGCCGTCGTAGGCGTAGTCCCAGACATGGTCGAGGATCTCGCCGCGACTGAGCACCACGTTGGGCCGGCGCATGAACAGCTGCAGCAGCGCGAACTCTTTCGGGCTCAGCTGGATGTGCCGGCGGTCGACGGTGACCTCGTGCCGGCTCGGGTCCATCTCGATCGGGCCGGCCACGAGCTGGGTCGGGCGCGGCACCGGACCGCGGCGGACCAGCGCGCGCAATCGCGCCTCGAGCTCCGCGAACGCGAACGGCTTGCCGAGGTAGTCGTCGGCGCCGCCGTCGAGACCGGCGACGCGATCGGCCACACCGGTGCGGGCGGTGAGCAGCAGCACCGGCACCCAGACCTGGTTGTGCCGAAGCCACCGGCACAGCTCGACTCCGGACTCGTCGGGCAGCATGACGTCGCACACGATCGCGTCGAAGTGATCGGCGAGCACCGCGTCCTGCGCGGCGCGCGCGGTCGACGCTACGGTCACGGCCCAGCCCTGTCCGGTCAGCCCGCGGTGCAGCAGGCCGGCCATGCGGGTGTCGTCCTCGACGACGAGAAGCTTCACCGCCGGCGACCCCCCGACGTCGATCGCGCGGTCACAGGTCCCGCAACTCGCGCGGCCCGGCGCGCCCGGCCCATCGACCGACGACCGCAACGACAACAACCGCGGTGACGGTCACCAGCGCGACCACGAGGGCGAGGTAGCTCCACGGGATCACCGGGTGATCCGGCGGCGGGTCGAAAATGCCGGTCATGACCTTCACCAGCATGGCAGCAACTGCCGCCGTGATGGCCGCTCCGCCGACGAGACCACCCGCGAGCACCGCGCGCGCCTCGGCGGCCAGGAAACGCCCACGCTGTCGAGCGGTCGCGCCGAGCGCGGCGAGGATGACGAGCGCACGCCGCCGCTGCAGCACCCCGACGAGCAACGACAGCCCGAACGACGCGACCGCGAGCAGCACGCCGAAGCCCAGCTCGAGCCGGGCCAGGCCACCGAGGTCGGACGCGGCCAGGCCGGACGCGGTCGTCACCGACGCGCGAGCCGCGGAGATGTCGCTCACCTTGGCGGTCGTGCCGAGCCGACTGCGCAGCCACTGCGCGGTGGACCCCGGTGAGTTGGACGCAGCGAGCACGGTCGTGTCGGCACCGGCGCCGGTGATCTTCGCGATGTAGGCGGCGTTCGCGACGATGAAGCTGTCCTTGGGTGCGGTCGGCCACTCGCTGACCTGCCCGAGCACGGTGAACGGGAACGGCTGATAGGTGTGCGCGGCGCCGGACTGCAGCCGCAGCCGGATCGTGTCGCCGGGGTGCAGCTGGTAGTCGTGCAGCGTCTCCGCCGCGAGCAGCACGCCGTCCGGCGTCGACCGCAGCTTGCTGAGGTCACTGGCGATGGTGGTGCCGGGGACGAACGCGTCCCGCAGCGGCGCGGCCTTGGCGATCGTCGCGGGGTCGACGCCGTAGAGGTCCTGCAGGTCGCTGCCGACGTAGGCGAAGCGATGGGTCTGCAGCGACGTGGCCCGCACGTGCGGAGCGTGCGCCGTCAGCGCGGTGTCGCGTTGCGCGGTGGCGGGGTCGGCCGGCAGCTGCACGGCGACGTCGGCGCCGACGGTGAGCGCGACGTCGAGACGGGACTGCTGGCGGTAGGTCGCGGTGAAGACCGCGGTCGAGCCGGCGACGCCGATGGCGACGGCGAGGGCGGTCGCACCGCGGGCAGCGCCGCGACGACGGCGCTTCAACGCGGCCAGCACGAGCTCGGCGCCCGCACCGTCGCGCACCGGCCGCAGCCGGCTGAGCACCGTGTCGACGATGCGCCAGACAAGCAGGGCGAGCCCGGGCCAGGCCAGCGCCGGCGCGAGCAGCGCCGCCCAGTCGACGGAGGTGACCGGCACGCCCTCGGGCACGACGACGACCTGGTAGCCGCCGCGGGCGACGAGGTAGAAGACGACCGCCGCCGCGGCGAGCAGCACGAAGTCGAGCCGGTAGGCGAGCACTCGGGGCCGCCCCGACGCCGGCACCTCGACGGCACGGACACCGGGAAGAGTGCGTACGCCGGCCCGCATCTCACGCATCGACGGGCCGATGTGCATGGCGGCGGCAGTGGCCGCGACCAGCACGGCCGCGACGGCGAACCACGACCACGAGGTCGTGCTCGCGCCGAACGCCCAACCGCTCGCGAGGCGGGTGACCGGCCAGCCGAGCGCGACGCCGACAGCCGTGACGGCAGTGGCCTCCAAGGCCGCGACGACGACGAGTGAACGACGCGTGGCGCCGCGCAGCCGCAGCAGCGACAGCTCGCGCAACCGCCGGTCGCCTCGCACGCCGATGACGACGGCGGTCAGCGCCAGCGCGACCAGGAAGCCGGGAACGCCGAGCAGCAGGATCAGCAGCTGGCCATAGAGCGCGTCCTCGCGCGCGGCGGTCAGCGCCGCGCCGAGGTTGTCGCCGACGAGCGCGCCGCCGGTGAGCTGCGCCTCGAGATGGTTGCGCACGGTCGTGTCACGGTTGGCGGCGGCGGCCGGGTCGGCCGGCAGCAGCTGATGGTTGAACGACACGTGCACCTGGTGGATGACCGCGGCGCCGGCCGCGAGCTGCGGGAAGTCGGCGGGCGGCACGAGCAACACGTTGTCCGGCGGCGCGGCGGGCCCGACGCCGGCCGGCGCACCGACGGTCTGGAAGAACGAGTCGGCCAGTGGCATGTCGACGACGCCGGTGACGACAACCTTGACCGAACGGCCGGCAACGGTGCGCACCTGCACCGTGTCGCCGGGGCCGGCAGCGAGGTTGGCCGCGGTCTGCTGCAGCAACACCGGCCCGGTCTGGTCGCCGAGCAGCTGACGCACCTCGGTCGGGAACGTCGCGACGTACGACGGCGACATCGCCACGACGATGGCCTTGCCGGTGGTGCGGGTCGCGCCGCCGGTCGACGCCGTCATGCCGGGCACGGCGGCGAGCGCGATCTGCTCCACAGCCCGGCGGCCGGGCAGCTTGGTGACGGCAGCGGCGACCTGGCTGGTGCTGGCACCCGGCGCGACCTGCACCTGCCAGTCGACCCCGACACTTGCGGCGGCGCGGCTGGTGAGGTGGGCGCGGTTGACGGCGACGAAGTTGCCGAGCGAGCTGAGGAAGCCGACGGCGAGGGCGATGGCGAGTGCCGCGCCGGCCAACTCGATCGGCCGGCGACGGACGAGTCCGCGCAGCCACAACAAGGCGATCATGCAGCCCGCCCCGCGACGGTCCCGGCATTGACTTCCATCCGGGTCGGCAAGGCGTGCGCGACGTGGAGGTCGTGGGTGGCGACGAGCAGCGCACCACCAGCCGCGGCGCAGTGCGCGCGCAGCGACGCGAGGACGACATCGGCGGTGCGGCGGTCGAGGGAGCCGGTGGGCTCGTCGGCGAGCACGATGCGCGCGCCGGTGACAAGCACGCGTGCGACCGCCACCCGCTGCTGCTGCCCGCCGGATAGCTCGCCCGGCAGGGCATCGTCCTCGGAGATGCCGAGGTCGCGCAGGCTGTCGCGGCCGCGAGCAAACGCGTCGGCGGCACTCGCACCACCGGCGAGACGCAGCGGCAACGCGACGTTCTCCAGCGCGGACAACTCCGGCAGCAGCGACGGCGACTGGAACACGACGCCGATGTCCTTGCGCTCGAGCCCGTGCCGGTCGATGCGGCCGGCGCTCGGCATGAGCAGTCCGGCGAGAGCCAGCAACAACGTGGTCTTGCCCGAGCCGGAACGCCCGACCAGCGCGACCTCGTCGCCGGCGTGCAGCTGCAGGTCGACATCGCTGACGATGACGGCGTCGTCGTAGCGGATCTCGACGCCTCGTGCCTCGAGGAGGAGGTCGCCGGTCATGCGACCAGCCGCCCGGCGCTGAGGTCGAGGATGCGCTGGGCAGCGCCGGCAACGGCATCGGAGTGGGTGACGACGATCGTCGCGCCGTCGGAGGGGCGCACGTTGGTGAGCAGTTCGAGCAACGACTGCTCCTCGGTGGCGGACACTTCGGCGGTGGGCTCGTCGGCGAGCAGCAACCGCGGGCTGCCGATCAGAGCGACGGCGAGACCGGCGCGGGCCGTCTCGCCACCGGAAAGCTGGCTGGGCACGGCCGTGGCCCGGTGACCGAGGCCGACGAGGTCGAGCAGCGCGTCGACGTCGTCGGTGGAGCGGCGGGCCCGGGCTGCCACCCGCAGGTTGTCGCGGACGCTGAGGTGCTCGATCAGCCCACCGGCTTGGGTCAGCACGCCGATCGTGCGGCGTCGCGCGGTGGCCGGATCGGGCGCATCGCGGAAGTTGATGACCTCGCCGTCGAGCCGCACCTCTCCCGCGTCCGGACGGTCGACTCCGGCCAGCAAGGCGAGCAGGGTCGACTTGCCCGACCCGGACGGTCCGCGCACCGCGATGAGCTCGCCGTGACCGACGACGAAGGACACGTCACGGACGGCGGCGACCTCGTCACCACCACGACGGAAGAAGCGGTGCAAGCCGCGGGCCTCGACGACCGGTGCAGGTTCGGCAGCGGTGGTCATGACAGCCGCAGACTCTGCGACATGGTGCGATAGGCATCGACGTTGTCTGCGCCGACCGGGCCGAACAGGTCGAACCGCACCACCGACCCGTTGTGCCAGATCTCGTAGCTCTGGACCTCGTCGCGATACTGCCGGCCGGTCACCGGGTCGGGGTCGGTGTTGCGGCGGTAGACGATGAGCACCGCGCTGCCGGCGGGGAGCTTGACGGACGTGACCGACTGAAGCTGGAACGCCGGGGCGGACTGCTGCAACCGGGGCACATCGTCGCGCTTGGCGGAGGCAACCGTCGGCGCGCTCGACGCCTTGACGACCGACGCGGCGACGCCGTTGAGCTTGTCGGTGAAGCGCACGTCGGTGCCGGTCACCACGCTGGCCCAACCCTCGGGGTGGGTGAAGCGATAACCGCCGGCGGAGTTCGAGTAGGAGACGAAGTTGAGGTGGTCCGGGATGTCACCGGGAGGGTTGCTCTCGGCCGGGACCGGCGTCTGCGAGCCGATCGGGTTGGAGCTGGCGGACGTGCCGCCGCCGGCCGGTGTGGTCGGCGTCGTGGCCGGGCTGGAGGACCCGCCGCAGCCGGCCACCGCTGCTACGGCGAAACAGGTCAGGAGGCCGGACGCAACGGTCGTGCGAGAGACGGGCATGCCGCCATCTTGGCAAGAGTCTGATGAGAAGAAGATGAGAGAAGGAAGCGGCGGGCGCTCGTAGTCTGTCGGGTATGGGCGAGCTCGCCGATGTCATCGCGGTCGCGACCGGCGCCGAGCACCGACCGGACCCGGTCACGCCGACGACCGGTGGACCGGCCGGCAACGCCCTGTTGACCGCCTGTACCGGACTGCTGTTGCTCGCGCTGTTCCTGGCCGAGTCCGTGACGCTGATCTCGGTCCGTTCGATGATCAGCTGGCACATCGTCATCGGCACGCTGCTCGTCCCGTTGGCGTTGCTCAAAACGGCAACCACCGGATGGCGCATCGTCCGCTACTACACGGGCAACGCGGCCTATCGTCAGGCCGGTCCACCACCGCTGATCCTGCGGGTGCTCGGACCGATCGTCATCCTCACCGCACTCGCCGTGCTCGGGTCCGGGCTGGCACTGATCGCCGTTGGTAACAGCGCGCACGACAACCTCGCGACCATCGTCGGATTCCGCGTCGATGCGATCACGGTGCATCAGGCGAGCTTCATCGCGTGGCTGGCTGCCGTCGGCGTACACACTCTGCTGCGCACCGTTCCCGCCATCCGGATCGCGGGCCACGCCGGCGCTCCTCGGGGCGGGGTTCCTGGCGGGCTCGCGCGCCTGGGTCTCATCGCCGTCACGCTGATCGCCGGCGGCGTGGTGAGCGGCATCGTGCTCAACCTGTCCGGCGCCTGGACCTGACACCGCCGGTCGCCTCGGATCATGCCGTGGGTTGTTTCGTGGGTTTCCCCTGTGCGCATTTCTTGCCCACAGAGGCAACCCCCGCAAAAGCCCATGCCATTTCACGTTGTCGATCTCTGTGATGCGCTGGCGTCAGGCGGGTGACAGCGTTGCGACGAACACGGCGCGGGTGAGCGGGTCGGCTCGGCGTTCGATGAGAAGGACGACGTCGACCTCGACGCCGTCACGTCGGATGGCCGGCACCGTCATCGGCTGCCCGATGATCGCGCTCGTCCCGTCAAGGAGGTGCCGGGTGAAGCCGGCCACGTGCCGGTCCCGCAGCCGGGGCGGGATGATCGTCACGAGTCGCTTGCCTTCGAGATCGGCGGCGGCCCAGCCCAGCAACTGCTCGGCTGCTGCGCTCACGGCCACGATCCGGTTGGATGCATCCGCGGCGACGAGAGCCTCGGTCGCGCCACGGACGTCGGCCAACGTCGACTCCGAGACTCGTGCGGGCTCCGCCTCGTCGTTCTCCAGGCCGACCCACTGGGTCGGCGGCAGCCCGGACGCCTGGTGCGTCACCTCTTCGCAGACCCAGTTGCGCAACGCGGCGATCTCCGGCAGCGACGGCGGCACGAGCAGCTGACCGGCGCGTGACATCGCCGTCGCACGTCCGAGCGCATCACGCAGGAGCACGAAGCCCGGCACCGCATCAGAAACGATCGCGACCGAAACGTCAGCCGTCATGACGTCGGCGTCGCGCAACGCGAAGATGTCGTGCGCCGCATCGGCCAGTGCGCTGAGCGCATGCCCGGCCAGCGGCGACGTCACCACCGGACCGGATGCGGACGTCGCGTCGTTCTCGTCGAACGTCGCGAGCGTCGCTTCGCGCAGCAGTGCCTCGGCATGTTGCTGCCAGACGCAGTAGAGCGCGACCGGCAGCCCGAGCAGGTCGATGA
Source organism: Frankiaceae bacterium (assembly GCA_030840545.1). Taxonomy (GTDB): domain Bacteria; phylum Actinomycetota; class Actinomycetes; order JAFAQI01; family JAFAQI01; genus JAFAQI01. The sequence continues at coordinate 12,622 of JAVEEH010000335.1, forward strand.
CGGTGATGGGAGCCGACGAGTCGGCGCCGGTCGGAGGCTCCAGCTGATCGAAGCGGGCGCCTGGGACGGCGCCGAGCCGGAACCACACGCGCTTGCCGGTGCCGACCGCCTCGACGCCGAACTCGTCGGCGATGACCTCGACCAGCCCGAGGCCGCGACCGGTCGATGCGTCGTCGTCGTACTCGCGCTGTGAGGGCAACATCGGGTTGTCGTCGCAGATCTCGACCCGCACCCACGTCGGGGTGGCCTCGATGACGACCCGCAGGTCGGTGTGGGCGTGGACGATGCCGTTGGTCACCAGCTCGGAGGTCAGCAGCTGGGCGCTGTCGAGGAACTCCTCGGCGCGAGCGGCCTGCAGCACCTCACCGACAAAGCGGCGCGCGGCACGGGCGCTTTCGGGGATGGGCGGCAACGCGAGGAGCCGCTGAACGCCACCGGTGGACACGGCGCGCACGTTCCTAACCTGAGCCGACGTCCCCCGACGTAGGAGAGCGTAGCGGGTCAGCCGAAGGTGAGCCAGGCAGTGCGACCGACGGTGGCGGTCGGCTTGAGCTTGTGCGCCTGCTTCCACGCCTTGACCGCGGTCACCGTGGCCGGGCCGTAGCCGCCGTCGACGGTCAGCGCGGCGCCGTGCCGGTTGAGCTCCTGCTGCAGCTGGTCGACCGTCCATCCGGTCGCACCCGGGTGCAGCGGAAGGGTCAGCTCCGCGACCGGACGCACCGCGACCGGGAGCAGGTCGCGGGTCCACAGGGCGCGCGTGCCGACGAACGCGCCGGTGTAGGGCGCGTCGATGACGTTGCCGCCGCCGACGTACATCACCACGTGATAGATCGACGCCGGCTTGGTCACGTCGCCGGCGTAGAAGAGAAGGTCCCCCTGCTGTGCCTCGTTGAGCGGCACGGGCGTGCCGGCGGCGTACTGGTCGGCGGCGATCCGCGGCAACGTGATGCCACTGTGCAGGTACGACGCCATCGTCAGGCCGGAGCAGTCGTAGGACTTGGGTCCGACACCCGCCCACTTGTAGGGCTTGCCGGTCTGTTGCCGCGCGAAGTGCAGGGCCTTGAGCGCGACCTGGTCGTTCGACGTGCCGGGTGCGTCGAGCAGCGCGGCGGCCAGCTTGACGACCTGGTCGCGGATGACCTTCTGCTGCTTGCTGTCGTCCGGCGGCTTGGGCGCGGGCGTCGGCGTGGGTGTGCCGGGCGTGGTGGCGACGCCGGTGGCGCACGCCGGCGTGCCGGTCAGGCCGAGCGCCGCCCAGGTCGCCGGCCCGACGGCGCCGGTCGACCGGAGCTTGGCCTTGGTCTGCACGGCTTTTACCGCGGCTGCGGTCAGCGGGCCGAACTCACCGTCGACGTCGGCAGCGACTGCTTTCTGCAGCACCTCTACCGCCGGGCCGACTGCGCCGACGGCGAGCCGCGCGCAGGTGGCCGAGACGCCCGTGCCGTGCACCTGCTGGGCACATGCGGTCTGCGCCACTGCCTTCGGCAACGCGGCCCAGGTCGCGTCGTCGACGACGCCGGTGGTCTTGACGTGATGACGCTTCTGCCACGTGGTCAGGGCGGCCTTGGTCATCGGGCCGAAGTCGCCGTCGGCCGTCGTCCTGACGACCTTCTGCAGCGTGGCGACGGCCGGGCCGGCAGAGCCTTCGGCGATCGTGGCGCAGGTGGACACCGGCGGTTTGGTGGCGCCACTGGCGCTCACTGCGGCGAACGAGCTGAACGCCAGCGCCAGCACGAGCCCGAGCGCGGAGACGCCTCCCCGGCGGATGCCCATGGCGACGCCTCCCCTCGTGTGCGGCCGATGTGTGCCGGCTGGCATGTCCGATTCGGGATCGGAGTGACAGATGTGTTCTCGGCAGGCCGAACGGGGGTGCCTGATGCGGCATTCGGGCTAATCCGGTCGGCAATCTAGTCACCCGTAGCCATATCGACCGAAGATCCCGTCGGTGGACGATCCATTCCACTACCCTCAGCACGCGCAGACCCAGCCCCTGTCCGGCACGCAAAGGCACAAACAATGACGTGGATCATCGCCGCGGCCATCTTCGCGTCAGTGGCGACCGTGCTCGTCGGGCTGCTGCTGGTCAACCGCCGCGGCCGGCGGCGGCTCGCCGCGACGACCGCACAGCTCGCCGAGAGCGAGTCCCGGTTGCGCCAGCTCGCCGAGACCGTGCCGGCCGGCATCTTCCACGTCGCCGCCGACGGCCGGCGGCTCTATGTGAACCCGCGGCTGCTCGAGATCACCGGCGACCCGTCGCCGGGGCCGGGCGAGCCGCGGACGTGGGTCGTCTACGACGAGGACATGGAGCACCTGCAGACGGAGTGGCAGAAGGGCGCCGACGCCAAGGCCGACGTGCACGTCACCTTCCGCATCCGGCGGATGAACGACAACGCCATCCGCTGGGTGCACGTCGACGCGCGTGCATTGCTCGACGCCGACGGCGAGGTCGCGAGCTGGGTCGGCTCCACCGTCGACGTGACAGAGGAGACGACGTCGATCGGTGAGCTTCGCCGCTTCTCCGAGATCCTCGAGGCCACGCCCGACCTGGTCGCGATGGTCGACACCAACGGCCGCTTCACCTATGCCAACGCGGCGGCGCGCGCCCGCTTCGGGATCGCGAACGACCAGGAGATGCTGCAGCTGCGCTTCATCGACGTCTATGCGCCGTCGTCACGGGCGTTGTTCCTTGGCGAGGCACTGCCGACAGCCAACCGGCACGGCGTCTGGACCGGCGAGATCGACCTGCTGCTGCCCGACGGCAGCGAGGTGCCGGTGTCGCAGGTCGTTGTCGCGCACCGGCGGCCTGACGGCTCGATCAACTACTACTCCTCGATCACCCGTGACCTCTCCGACCGCCGGGTGCTGGAGGAAAAGCTTGCGCAGGCCGGCCTCTACGACGCGCTGACCGGGCTGCCCAACCGCAGCGTGATGGTGCAGGCGCTGGGTGATGCGATGGATGCAGCCCTCGCCGAGGGCAACCAGGTCGCCGTGCTGCTGCTCGACCTCGACCACTTCAAGCTCGTCAACGACACCTTCGGTCACGACGCCGGCGACCTGATGCTGCGCCAGGTCACCCAGCGGCTCGAGGGGTTGGCTCGGCCGGGCGACCTGTTCGCGCGTTTCGGCGGCGATGTCTTCTGCCTGCTCGCGACGGCCACGAACGGCACCGCACCGGCCATGACCCTCGCCGACCGGATCGGCGAGGAGATGGGCCTGCCGTTCCGGCTCGACGGGGAAGAGGTGTTCCTCTCCTTCTCGATCGGCATCGCGCTGTCGAGTGCCGGCGAAGCGCTCGCAACCCCGGAGACGGTGCTGCGCGACGCGGACGTCGCGCTGCACCGCGCCAAGGAGAAGGGCCGCGCCCGCAGCGAGCTGTTCCTCGAGGACTACCGCGCCCACTCCGTCAACCGGCTGCGTACCGCCAACGACCTGCACCGCGCGTTGACGGAGAGCGAGTTTCGCGTCGTCTATCAGCCGGAGATCGAGCTGCGCACCGGCCAGATCACCGGCGTCGAGGCGTTGGTGCGCTGGCACCACCCGGAGCGCGGGCTCGTGCCGCCGATGGAGTTCATCCCGCTCGCGGAGCAGACCGGGCTGATCGCCGGCATCGGCGAGTGGGTGCTCGACACGGCGCTGGCGCAGGCCGCCTTGTGGCGGAGCGCTCGTCACGACGGCGGGGCGCTGGCGACCTGGGTCAACCTCTCCGCTCGGCAACTCAACGACCCGGGGCTGGTCGGTGTGGTCGCCGACCTGCTGCACCGGCACGGCGTGGAGCCGTCGCAGCTCGGGCTGGAGATCACCGAGACGGCGCTGCTGGAAGACGCCGAGGGCGCGGTGACAGCGTTGTCGTCGCTCCGGGAGCTCGGCGTGCGGCTCGCGGTCGACGACTTCGGCACCGGCTACTCCTCCCTGTCCTATCTCAAGCGGCTGCCGGTCGACGCCGTGAAGATCGACCGGTCGTTCGTCGACGGGCTCGCGGTCGATGGCGACGACTCAGCGATCGTCGCGGCCGTCGCCGGCATGGCCCGGGCACTGCGGCTGACGACGATCGCCGAAGGCGTCGAGAACCTCGACCAGCTGCGCGCACTGCGCCGGCTCGGCTGCGACCTGGCCCAGGGCTTCTTCTTCACCACGCCACAGCCACCGGCGCACATCACCCGGTTGCTCGAGAGTGACCGGATCACGCCGATGTTCGCCTACGACGAGCCCGACGTCGTCCCGGCGCCTCGCGGCGCCACCCGCTAGACGCGCTTGCGGGCGAGCTCGGACCAGACCACCTTGCCGGTCGGCAACCGGTCGTAGCCCCACCGCTGGGAGAGGTCGGCGACGATCGCTACCCCGCGCCCACTGAACTCGCTGGGATCGGCGTGCACGAGCTCGGGGCTGCCCGGGTCGACGTCCTCGATCGCGATACGCACGACTGCGTCGAGCCAGCTCGCGGATGCGCGGAACGGCGACGACGCG
>JAVEEH010000034.1 GCA_030840545.1 Frankiaceae bacterium
GGCTTCGTCGAGTGGCGCGGCCCGGACCTCTTCGAGGAGCTGCTTGATCATCGTGCCGATCCGCATGACCTTGGCCGGCTGCTCGACCATGTCGGTGAGAGTCGACGCGTCGCCGACGTCTCCCTCACTGCCATCGCTGACGTCGGCGTCGCTCGGCTCCGGAGTCGGCGACCCGTCCGGGCCAAGGGTCACGATGCGCAAGCCGTCCGGCCGCGCTTGGTCATCGGTCATGTCCCCATGGTGCAGGGTTGCTAGGAACCGCCGAGCATCGGCCCTTCGCCGGCGGGGTCGATGAGGTCGGACTCGAAGAACGTGTAGCGGCCGTCGAGCACCTTCATCGCCGCGGTGTAGTTGTCGGCGTCGTCGTTGAACCACAGGTCGTGGAGCAGCCGGTCGACCCGCCGCCGTGCCTGGGCACAGAACAGGTCGGCGAGCTCGACGTACTGCTTCGCGTTGGTCGGGTCCTGGCTCTGGAGGGTCTGCGCGTAGACGACCGCGCACGCGATGCCGTAGAGCTCGGCACCGATGTCGACGATGCGTCCGAGGAACGACTGCTTCTTCTCGAGCTTGCCCTGCCAGCGGCTCATGCCGTAGAAGGTCGAGCGGGCCAGCTTTCGGCAGTTGCGCTCGGCGAAGCGCAGGTGTTCTGCGAGGTCGCCGAACTCCGCGTAGGACGTCGGGGCCGTGCCCTGCCCGACGGCGAGCTTCGGCAGCCACTTGGCATAGAAGCCGCCGGCCTTGACCGCCGTCTTGGCCTTGTCGCCGAGCGCGACGTCGGGCTCGATGATGTCGCCGGCGATCGCGAGGTGTTGGTCGACCGCCTCACGGGCGATGAGCAGGTGCATGATCTCGGTCGAGCCTTCGAAGATGCGGTTGATGCGCATGTCACGCAACATCTGCTCGACCGGCACCGGCTTCTCGCCCCGCGCCTTCAGCGACTCGGCGGTCTCGTAGCCGCGGCCGCCGCGGATCTGCACGAGCTCGTCCATCGCCTTCCAGCCGAGCTCCGAGCCGTAGAGCTTGGCGAGGGCGGCCTCGATGCGGATGTCGTTGCGCTTCTCGTCGGCCAGGCGGGAGGAGACGTCGAGCATCGCCTCGAGGCCGAACGCGGTGCCGGCGAGGAACGCCGTCTTCTGAGCGATCGCGTCGTGCTTGCCGACGGGGATGCCCCACTGGATGCGCTCGTTGCCCCACTCGCGCGCGATCTTCAGGGCGTACTTGGCCTGGCTCGCACAGATTGCCGGCAGCGACAGCCGGCCGGTGTTGAGGGTCGTCAGCGCGATCTTGAGACCCGCACCCTCTTTGCCGATGAGGTTGGTCTTCGGCACGAACACGTCCTTGAAGACCGTGACGCTGTTCTCGATGCCGCGCAGCCCCATGAATGCGTTGCGCCGCTCGATCGTGATGCCGTCGCCGTTGGGCACGATGAACGCGCTGATGCCGCCGCGGCTCGTCTCGGACTTGGGGACCACCGCCATGATGACGACGACGTCGGCGACTGCGCCGTTGGTCGCCCAGAGCTTCTTGCCGTTGATGACATAGCCGGTGCCGTCCTCGGTCGGGACCGCGGTCGACGACAGCCGCGCCGGGTCCGAGCCGACGTCGGGCTCAGTGAGCAGGAATGCGCTGATGTGGGTGCGCGCAACCTTGGGCAGCCACTCGGCCTTCTGCTCCTCGGATCCGAACAGCATCAGCGGCTGCGGCAGACCGATCGACTGGTGGGCCGACAGGAGCGTCGACAGCGCGGCATGCCAGATGCCGGCTAGCGCCAGCGCCTTGTTGTAGTAGACCTGCGAAAGCCCGAGGCCGCCGTACTCGGTCGGAATCTTCATGCCGAGGGCGCCGATCTCCTTCAGGCCCTCGACGACGTCGTCCGGGATCCTCGCGTCGCGCTCGATCTGCAGCGGGTCGACCTTGTTCTCGAGGAAGGTCCGCAGCTCGGCGAGGAACTTCTCGCCCGTCTCCACCGCATCCGCCGACAGGCTCGGCTGTGGGTGGATCAGGTCGAGGCGGAAGTTGCCGAGGAAGAGCTCCTTGCCGAAGCTGGGCAGCTTCCACTCCGCCTCGCGGGCGGCCTCGGCGACCTGGCGGGCTTCCTTCTCACTGACCTGCTTGCTGGCCACGGCTGATCTCCTGTGTGCTCGGACGGCTCGGTGCGGTCGTCGGATCGCGAAGGTGTTACCCACCAGTAGGCCGCACCGAACGGCGTTCTGGCAAGCCAGGTCACTCCTCCGCCGGGCGGAGGGCTCACGGCACCGTCAGGAGCACCTTGCCGACGTGGCCGGATCGCTCGAGGTGTCGGTGCGCCTCCGCGGCGCGATCCATCGGATAGGACGCGGCCACGATCGGCTTGACCCGACCCGACTCCACCAAGGGCCACAGACCCTCGACGACGGCGGCGCAGATGGCGGCCTTCTGCTCGACCGGCCGGCCGCGCAGGGTGGTCGCGTGCACCGACGCTCGCTTAGCCAACATCGCGCCGAGGTCGAGCTCGGCCCGCGCGCCGCCTTGCAGCCCGATCACGACGAGCCGGCCGTCGGTCGCGAGCGCCTCGACGTTGCGCGCGAGATAGGACGCACCCATGATGTCGAGGATCACGTCGGCCCCGCGGCCGCCGGTCGCCGCGCGTGTCGCCTCGACGAAGTCCTCGTTCCTGTAGTCGACGGCGACGTCGGCACCGAGCTCGCGGCAGCGGGCGGCGTTGTCCGGGTTGCCCACCGTGCACATGACCGGGGTTGCGCCGAGC
>JAVEEH010000108.1 GCA_030840545.1 Frankiaceae bacterium
CGAGGCGATGGTCGCTGCGGGCATCGCGCCGGTCGTGCTGGCCGAGAAAGAAGGACTTGCCCTCATCAACGGCACCGAGGGCATGCTGGCGACGCTGGTGCTCGCCGGCCACGACCTGAGCCGCCTCGTCACGACTGCGGACCTGGCGGCCGCGATGAGCGTCGAGGCCTTGCTCGGCACCGACCGTGTCTTCGCCGACGACCTGCAACAGCTGCGCCCGCAACCGGGGCAAGCGATCTCCGCAGCCAACATGCGCGGACTCCTCGCGGGTTCGCCGATCGTGGCGTCCCACCGCGGCGCGGACGACACGCGTGTCCAGGACGCCTACTCGATGCGGTGTGCGCCGCAGGTCGCCGGAGCCTGCCGCGACACGATCGACCATGCGGCGCGAGTCGCGTCGTACGAGCTCGCGTCGTGCATCGACAACCCAGTGGTGCTCGCCGACGGGCGGATCGAGTCCAACGGCAACTTCCACGGTGCGCCGGTCGGCTATGTGCTCGACTTCCTGGCCATCGCCGCGGCCGACCTTGCGTCGATGTCGGAGCGGCGCACCGACCGGATGCTCGACAAGTCGCGATCGCACGGGTTGCCGCCGTTCCTCGCGCATGAGCCGGGTGTCGACAGCGGCCACATGATCGCGCAGTACACGCAGGCCGGACTGGTCAGCGAGATGAAGCGGCTGGCGGTGCCGGCGAGCGTCGACTCGATCCCGTCGTCAGCGATGCAGGAGGACCACGTCTCCATGGGTTGGTCCGCCGCGCGCAAGCTGCGGCGCAGCGTGGACGCGCTGACGCGGGTGTTGGCCATCGAGATCCTCACCGCCGCCCGGGCGATCGACCTGCGCGCGCCGCTGGTGCCCGCGGCGGCGACCGGCGCCGTCGTCGCCGCGCTGCGGGACCGGGTGGCGGGCCCGGGACCGGACCGCTATCTCGCGCCGGAGATCGAAGCCGCCGTCCAGGCAGTCCGCGACGGCTCGCTGCTCGCAGCCGCCGAGCACCTCACCGGCCCCCTCGCGTGATCTTCGCGTTGTTGTCGCTCACGGGCATCGACACGCCGTCCGACACGACAACAACTCGAAGATCTGTTGGGAGAGCCGGGCGGGGCGAGGGTTAGATTCGCGGCATGAGCCAGGCCCGGGTCGTGCGCGCGCCGCGGGGTCCCGAGCGCTCTGCGCAGAGCTGGGGTGCTGAAGGCGCGCTGCGCATGCTGCACAACAACCTCGACCCGGAGGTCGCCGAACGGCCCGAGGATCTCGTCGTCTACGGCGGCAACGGCCGCGCGGCTCGTGACTGGCGGTCCTTCGACGCCATCGTCGAGAGCCTGCGCTCGATGGGTCCGGAGGACACCCTGCTCGTGCAGAGCGGCAAGCCGGTGGGTGTGCTGCGCACCCACGACATGGCGCCGCGAGTGCTCATCGCCAACGCCAACATCGTGCCGAAGTGGGCGACGCCCGAACACTTTCGCGAGCTCGAGGATCTCGGCCTGACGATGTACGGCCAGATGACGGCAGGGTCGTGGATCTACATCGGCACCCAGGGGATCCTGCAGGGCACCTACGCGACGTTCGCCGAAGTCGGCAAGCAGCACTTCGACGGAACGCTCGCCGGCCGATGGGTTCTCACGGCCGGACTCGGTGGCATGGGTGGGGCGCAGCCGCTCGCCGTCACCGGCAACGGAGGTGCGGCGCTCTGCATCGAGGTCGATCCGTGGCGGGCTCGACGCCGGCTCGAGCACGGCTATCTCGACGAGATCGCCGACTCCCTCGACGACGGCCTCGACCGGGTGACGCGAGCCGCCGCTGAGGGCCGGGCCTTGTCGGTCGCTGTGGTGGGCAACGCGGCCGACGTGTTCCCGGAGCTCGTACGCCGAGGCGTCACGCCCGACGTCGTCACCGACCAGACGAGCGCGCACGATGCCCTCAACGGCTATGTGCCCGGAGCCATGACACTGGACGAGGCGCTGGAGCTGCGGCGCGCCAAGCCGAAGGAGTACGTCGACCGGTCGATGGCGTCGATGGCGGTGCACTGTCAGGCGATGCTTGACCTGCAGCGGTTCGGGTCGGTCGTGTTCGACTACGGCAACGGCTTGCGCGGCCAGGCCCGGGACGCCGGTGTGGCCGATGCGTTCGGCTATCCCGGCTTCGTCCTCGCCTATGTCCGGCCGTTGTTCTCCCGCGGGTCCGGGCCGTTCCGGTGGGCCTGCTTGTCCGGCGACCCGGCCGACCTTGCCGCGACGGACGAGGCGGTGCTGTCGGCCTTTCCCGACGACGACGGACTGCAGCGCTGGGTCCGGTTCGCGCGGGAACACGTCAAGGGGCAGGGACTGCCGGCGCGCATCTGCTGGCTCGGCTATGGCCAGCGCCAGGTCGCCGGACTCGCGTTCGACGACCTCGTCGCTCGCGGCATCCTGCGGGCACCCGTCGCGATCGGTCGCGATCATCTCGACGCCGGCAGCGTCGCGTCACCCGAACGCGAGACCGAAGGCATGCGCGACGGCTCCGACGCGATCGCCGACTGGCCGTTGCTCAACGCGCTCGTCAACACCGCCTCCGGAGCGTCGTGGGTGTCGATCCATCACGGAGGCGGCGTCGGCATCGGCAAGTCGATCCACGCCGGGCAGGTCGTCGTCGCCGAGGGGACCGCATCATCGCGACGGCGCGTCGAGCTGGTGCTCACCAACGACCCGGCGACCGGCGTGATCCGGCACGCTGACGCGGGCTATGACATCGCGTTGGACACGGCGCGCGATGTCGGCGTCACCATGCCGCTCGAGCCTGGCACGCATCCGCCGGCCTGGCAGGCCTGACCTGGACGGCGACCTCGTCGTCCGCAACGTTGGACGGTTGACGACCTGGGCGCGCCCGGTGATGACCGACGGCGCCCTGCTGGTGCGGGCCGGCCGCGTCGAGTGGGTCGGCGCCGACCGCGACCTGCCGGCCGGTCTCGGCGACGTGGACGAGCTGGACGCGGCCGGCGCTGCCGTGCTGCCGGGGTGGGTCGACTGCCACACCCATGCCGTCTGGGCCGGTGCACGCCGTGAGGAGCTCGTCGCCCGGGTGGCGGGAAAGCCCTATGCCGCCGGCGGCATCAACGCGACCGTCGCGGCGACCCGGGCAGCCTCCGACGAGGCACTGCTCGCACTCGCGTCGGAGCGGATGCGCGTCATGCGGCACAACGGCACGACGACGGTGGAGGTGAAGAGCGGCTATGGCTTGACACCCGCCGACGAGTGTCGGCTGCTCGACGTCGCGCGGGACGCAGCGGCACTTCAAGGCCTGCGCGTCACCACCACCTACCTCGGTGCACACGTCGTGCCCGACAGCAGACACCGCGACGACTATGTCCGCGAGGTCATCGCCTCGCTGCCGGCCGCCCGGCACCACGGTGCCGAGTGGTGCGACGTGTTCTGCGACGAGGGCGCGTTCACCGTCGACGAAGCGCGACGCGTCCTCGTGGCCGCGGCGGCGGCCGGGCTGGGTCTGCGCATCCACGCCGAGCAGATAGCGCGCACCGGGGCTGCGTTGCTCGCCGCCGAGCTGGGCTGCGCGAGCGCCGACCACCTCGACCACGTCACCGATGAGGACGCGCGTGCCCTCGCGGTCGGTGGTGTCGTCGCGGTCGTCGTACCGGTCGTCAGCCTCTACTCCCGCTCGCAGACGTGGTCGCACGCACAGCGGCTGGCCGACGCCGGTTGCACCTTGGCCATCGCGACCGACTGCAACCCGGGCAGCGCATGGTGCGAGTCGATGCCTTACGCCGTGCAGCTGGCCTGTCTGGCCATGGGGTTGCCGGTCGACGTCGCGTTACGCGCCGCCACCCTGGGCGGCGCCGCAGCGCTTCGGCGCGACGATGTGGGGCATCTGGGGGTGGGAGCTCGCGGCGACCTGATCGTGCTGGCTGCCGATCACGAGGCGGACCTTGTCGCCCATCTGGGTGCAGACGCCGTCATCCGGACAGTTGTGCACGGATGCCCGATCGGCTGACCCCGATCGGCCGACCGGCTCAGGTTCCGGACCGTCGAGCCGATTTCTGTAACGAAGCGCGAGCCCGAGAGTCCTAGTCAGTGAAGCGATCGATCGCGACGATGGGAGGCAGGCATGAAGCAGATCCTGATCCAGCGGCCGAAGCCCTCGCCCGCCCCGGCGCCGATCGACCTGCGGACCCCCTCCGGTCGCCGACTGCCCTTCTGAGCGGCGACTGCGTCCGTCAGCTGTCCGGCCCGCTCCACAGCAGCAGCGCCAGCTCGGCCTCGACGTCGACGTGGTCGCTCTCCGCGCCGGTGGGCACCACGGCGTAGGTGCGGGTGAGGAACTCGACCAGATCGGTCAACGGCACCTCGAACAGCGCCCGGCCCGACGGGCTGGACAACGACAGGCAGACGACCGGCCGGCCGCCGGCATGCGACGGCCACACCTGCACATCGCCCTCACCGACCGGGTGCGTGACGCCGTCGGTCAGCAGGGCCCGGGCGAAGGTCCACTCGACCACGTCGCTGCCGCCGGTGTGGAAGGCGACGCGGATGGCGTAAGGATCGCCGTGGTCGTAGGTCAGGGCAGCCACCACCGGCAACGAAGCACTGCCGGGGACGACGAGCCGCAGCTCGAGCTCGGCAGTGACTGAGTCCGGTCGTGTGCTCATCGCCGTACGGTGTCCTTCGCCCTTGTGGTCGTCACGTCGCTGATGACGTCCCCCACAACCCGTGATGCCTAACGTGGTTCGAGGTCCTGCTTGCTTCTCCTGCAAGATTCTCGAACTCGGGCGTCTCCCGCAACAGGGCCGGACGGGTGGCTGCGCATGTAGAGTAACGCCTCACCCTTTCGGGCGATTGGCTCAGCGGTAGAGCGCCTCGTTCACACCGAGGAGGTCACTGGTTCGATCCCAGTATCGCCCACCGGATGATCATGATCCGGCTCGTCGTGGCGGTGTCAGAACGACCCTACGGCGACCAGCAGCAGCATGGCGATGACCGCCGTGGCGACGATCAAGGCGTGGTCGCCGGTGCGCAACCAGTCCTCGGTCCGCCGCCCGGCTCCGGCCAGTGCAGCCGTGGCGTCCGCGCGCAGCCGGTCCCGCGCCGGCGGGGGCCCGCGCCGAGCCGCCGGGGCAGGAGCGGGCGGCGCGACCGGCGGTGGCAGCGGGGGAGCGGGCGGCGCGGCCGGCGGTGGCAGCGGGGGAGCCGGCGCCGCGACCGGGGGCGATGCGGCGCCGTCCATGAGCTCATCGAGTGACAGCACCTCGGTCGTGTCGGCCGGAGTGCGGTCGGGGCCTCGGCTGGACCCCGTCAGGTCCAGCGGGCCCGGCAGCGGGGCCGGTGGCGCCGGTCGCCGGATCTGCTGAGTGGGGGCGTCGTCGTCCGCAGGCGGGCTCTGCTCGTACTCGGTCACGCCCACGCCCTACCCGCCGAACGACGGCCCTGCACACGTTCCGCTTCCCGGGCTCGATATGCGCTTGAGCCAGGCCGATAACCTCGGCTTCATGGCCGACATCCGCGTCACCGTCGACGGCTCGCCGCACATTGCTGCCGCCGGTACGACGGTGGGCACCGTCCTCCATGAGCTCGGCATCGAGGCAGTCGTCGCCCGCATCAACGGCGAGGCCTTGCGCGATCTCGCCTGGGAGCCCGGCGACGGCGACGTCATCGAGTCGATCCCGATCGACACCGACGAGGGCCGCGCCGTCCTGCGCCATTCGACCGCGCACGTCCTCGCCCAGGCCGTCCAGCAGCTGTTCCCCGACGCCAAGCTCGGCATCGGCCCACCGATCACCAACGGCTTCTACTACGACTTCGACGTGCAGCGACCGTTCACGCCCGACGACCTCGAGCAGATCGAGGTCCGCATGCGCAAGATCGTCAAGGAGCGCCAGCGCTTCTCCCGCCGGGTGGTGACCGACGACGACGCCCGCGCGGAGCTGGCCGACGAGCCCTACAAGCTCGAGCTCATCGGTCTCAAGGGCAATGCCGCGGGTGCGGCGGACGGCGCCGACGTCGAGGTCGGCGGCGGTGAGCTGACCATCTACGACAACTTTCGTCGTGACGAGCTGGCGTGGAAGGACCTCTGTCGTGGGCCCCACCTGCCCACCACCGGAAAGATCCCGGCGTTCAAGCT
>JAVEEH010000131.1 GCA_030840545.1 Frankiaceae bacterium
CGCCGACCTGGATCTCGGCGCGGTTGCGACGGCGTATCCCGCCGGGGCCGGTGATGGGTGCGCCCAGCAACAGGTCGAGAAGCACGTCGGCCTGACGCTCGCCGTGCGTACGTGTGTCACCCGGGAGCCGAGCAGCGTCTGCTCGTCCGTTGAGCGCCTGCATCGCGGCGACGCCTTCGATTGCCGTGCAGCGCAGACCCAGCACGGTCATGCCGTCGTCTTCGTGGTCGAGGAAGGCGCTGCGCCGCTCGGCGGCTTTGCGGTGTCGCTCGGTGGCGGTGCGGGTGTCTCGCTTGGCGACCTCACGTCGTGCAAGCAGCCGGAACCACTTGGTCGAGACCGTGCCGGCCTTGACTGCCAGCTGCTTGTCGATGATCGACGCTTGCTGATCGGCCAGGTCGCGGGTGAGCTCGTCGACGATGCGCGCGTGACCGGTCGACGCGACGCCGGCACACCAGCGCTCGAGGGTGGCGCTCAACGTGGTTGCCATCCGGCGCGCGAACCGCGCCTTCTCGAACACCGCATCAGGTGACACCCGCAACGCCAGGCCGCACTCGGTGGCGATGAGATCAGGCTCACCGGCGTCGGGCTCCGGACCCAACGCGTCGCCCAGTGCCGCGACTGCGGTGCCCGCCGCGGCGTCCGCCTGACGCTGCCAAGCCTTCGCGAACAGCACCTTCTCGCCCTCGGTCATGGGCTGCTGGGCGAGCTCCTCCAGCGCGCTCATCGTGCGTCCGCACGGACGTCGTCCGAGGATCGCCTCGAGCCGCTGCCGGGGGGACCCCACCAACACGTCGAGCTCGTCGTTGAGTGCGTAGTCGCGCATCCAGGACGGTTCGTCGCGGTCCGGGAAGTCGTCGGCCCAGGTGTCGGCCAGAGGGTCACCGGCGCAGATCGCCTCGAATCCTCGACATCGAACATGTGTTCGAGTATAGCGACGCGGAAAGACGGAAATCAAGCAGTACCAACAACTTTCTCGGCTGAGCCGAGCCCCGTCACCTACTCGACAGGGATGAGCGTGGTGAGGCAGAACGGGTGCCCGGCCGGGTCGAGCATGACGCGCCACTGGTCAGGAGACGGCTGCTCTGCCGCGACCTCGGCGCCGATGCTCACGACCGCTGCCTGGGCCGTCTCGAGGTCAGACACACCGAACTCGAGATGCACCTGCTTGGGCACCGACTCGTCCGGCCAGGTGGGTCGCCGATAGTCGGTGACCCGCTGCGCCGTGATCCACCCACCGTCGGCCTGCACGGCGACGAACGCGTCGTTGGAGAACACGACAGTGCCGCCGGTGAGCGCGGCGTAGAACTCACCCAGGCGAGCCGGGTCGTCGCAGTCGAGCGAGACGGCGCCGTAGCGCGCGATGCCCGCCATCAGCGGCGGGGCAGCTTGGGACCGGTGACGCCCCAGTAGACGAGCCGGACCATGGACTCGCGAACGTCGTCGAACCGGATGTCCCAGGCCTCGAAGCCGGCCCGGTGCCCGGCCAGGTTGACCAACATGCCGACGAGTGCGCCGGCCATCGCCATCGGGTCGACGCCGCTGTCCTTGGCACCGCCTTGCAGCTCGGTGATCTCGGCCGCGAGCGCCTTGGTCATCGCGTTGAGCATCAGCACGCGTTGATGGCGGAACCGCTTGTCGCCCTCGGTGGACAGCAGGTCGACGACCCGCAACGTCGAGCGGTGGTCACGCCAGAACTCGAGGAATCCGTCGACGAGCCCCTCGGCACTCGACACGCCCGCGGCGCCCTTCCACGGCCGGCCGGCGATCAAACCGGCCAGCTGCCTGCCCTCTTCCACCGTCTGCTCGGCAACGGCCAGCAGGATTCCTTCGATGTCGACGAAATACTGGTAGAACGTCGCCGGCGACGTGCCCGCCGCGCGGGTGATGTCGGTGACCTTCAGGTCGCGGTATGGCGTCGTGGCGAGCAGGTCGATGGTGCACTCGAGCAGCCGGTGACGGGTGGCCAGACCGCGTCGACCCGGGACGCGACCGTCGACGGCGCGCAATGGAGCTGCTCCGTCCGAGGTCATGCCGCGATGCTAGCCCTGACGGGCCGTCAGAAACGCTGGCGGCTCGCCGCCGCCGTCGACCGCAAGGTCGGCGCCGGTCACGAAGGCGGCGGCCGGCGAGGCGAAGAAGAGGCATGCCGCGGCAACGTCGTCCGGCCGCACCAACCGACCCATCGGCACGGAGCCGGCGACGGCAGCGACTCCGGCCGCGTCGCCGTAGTGCGCCTCGACGTCTTCGGTCTCGAGATAGCCGACCGTCACCATGTTGACGCGGACCTTCGGCGCCCACTCCATCGCCAGCGACCGGGTGAGGTTGGCGAGGCCGGCCTTGGCGGCGCCGTACGCCGCGGTGCCTGGCGATGCGCGGTGTCCTGACAACGAGCCGATGTTGACGATGAGCCCGCCGTCGTCCTGCCCCTGCATGACGGCGTTGGCGCGCTGCGCGACGTAAAACGGCGCCAGCAGGTTGAGGGCGACGATCTTCTCGACGAAGCGGGTCGAGACGGTGGCCGCCTCGGCCTCCGGTGAGCCGCCGGCGTTGTTGACCACGACGTCGAGTCGGCCGAACCGTTCGACGGCGGCGTCGACCACGCCCGCTGCCTGTTCCGCATCGCGCAGGTCTGCTGCCACGAACTCGACACCGTCGACCGCAGTCGCCGGTGCGTTGCGGGCACAGACGAGCACCCGTGCACCGGCCGCGCGGAACGCGTCGGTCAGCCCCCTGCCGAGGCCTTTCGTGCCGCCGGTCACGAGCACAGCGCGGCCGTCGAGGTCGATGCTCACGCGTATATGGTGACAGGCGAATCTGACTCCTCATCAGAAAGTCCCCGATGGGCATCTCTTCGACCGTCACCGAGCACGTCGCCGAGGTCGTGGTCGACGTGCCGCCGGTCAACGCGCTGCCGGTCGCGGGATGGTTCGAGCTCGCCGATGTCATCCGTGCTGCGGGCCAGGATCCGGACGTGCGCGTGGTGGTCTTGGCCGCCGAGGGCAAGGGGTTCAACGCCGGCGTCGACATCAAGGAGATGCAGGCCACCGACGGCTTCACCGCCCTGGTTGGCGCCAACCGCGGGTGCTATGCGGCGTTCGCCGCTGTCTACGAGTGCGCCGTCCCGGTCATCGCTGCCGTGCACGGGTTCTGCCTCGGCGGCGGCATCGGGCTCGCCGGCAACGCCGATATCGTCATCGCCTCCGACGACGCGACATTCGGGCTGCCGGAGGTCAAGCAGGGAGCGCTCGGGGCGGCGACGCATCTCGCTCGGCTCGTGCCGCAGCACCGGATGCGCCACATGGTCTACACCGCCGAACGAGCCACGGCGCAGGAGCTCGCGGCGTACGGCAGCGTCCTCAAGGTCGTCCCGCGCGACCAGCTGCGCGCAGCCGCACTCGAGGTGGCGCGACAGATCGCCGAGATCGACCCGATCGTCATCCGGGCCGCGAAGGAGTCGCTCAACGGCATCGACCCGGTCGACGTGCGCAAGTCTTATCGCTTCGAGCAGGGCTTCACGTTCGAGCTCAACCTGACCGGCGCCGCGGACCAAGCCCGGGACGCGTTCGTCGACCGTCGCGACCAGTGGGAAAAGCCTGATGCCTGACAAGCGGATGACGATCGACGAGGTCGTCGGAGAGCTGCGCGACGGCATGACGATCGGCATCGGCGGGTGGGGGTCGCGGCGCAAGCCGATGGCGCTCGTCCGCGCACTCGCGCGGTCGCATGTCAGCGACCTGACGGTCGTGTCCTACGGCGGCCCGGATGTCGGTCTGCTCTGCGCGACGGGCCAGGTGCGCAAGGTCGTGTTCGCCTTCGTGTCGCTCGACTCGATCGCCCTCGAGCCGCACTTTCGCAACGCGCGTCAGGCGGGCACGGTCGACGCGCTCGAGCTCGACGAAGGCATGTTCCTGCTCGGGCTCCAGGCTGCGGCCTGGCGGGTGCCGTTCCTGCCGACTCGCGCCGGGCTCGGCTCGGACGTCGTCGCCCGGCAACCGGAGATCCGCACGGTCCACTCGCCGTACGACGACGGGGAGGAGCTCGTCGCGATGCCGGCGTTGATGCTGGACGTCGCACTGGTCCATCAGAACCGCGCCGACGCGGCCGGCAACGCCCAGTTCCTCGGGCCGGACCTCTACTTCGACGACCTGATGTGCCAGGCAGCGGCCAGGTCGTTCGTCAGCTGCGAGCGGATCGTCGACACCGCCGACCTGTTGAAGGAAGGCTCACACCACACGTTGCGGATCAGCCGGCTGTGGACCGACGGCGTCGTGGAGACGCCGAACGGCGCGCACTTCACGTCGTGCGTCCCGGACTATGAGCGGGACGAGGCGTTCCAGCGCGGGTATGCCGCGAGCGCGAAGTCACCCGAGGCGTGGGAGGAGTGGCGTCGTGCCTGGCTCGACCTCGACGAGGGCGACTACCAGCAGCGGGTGACAGCCGGATGACCCAGCCGTTGACGCAAGTCAGGCGTGCTGACGTCTGCTGCATCGCGATCGCGGAGGTGTTCCGCGGCGACGGTGAGATCGTCGCCAACCCGATCGGCACCATCCCGCGCATCGGCGGACTGCTCGCCCGGCTCGCGTTCGAGCCCGACCTCGTCATGACCGACGGCGAGGCGATGTTCACCAACGCCGACGGCGCGGTCGAGGCGTGGAACCCCTACCGGACGATGTTCGACGTCGTCTGGAGCGGCCGGCGTCACGTCATCATGGGTGGCAGCCAGCTCGACCCCTATGGCAACCACAACTTCGCCGCCATCGGCGACATGAAGCGGCCGAAGGCGCAGCTGCTGGGCTTCCGCGGGGCGCCTGGCAACACCATCAACAACGTGACCTCCTACTGGGTGCCCAACCACGGGCCGCGAGTTTTCGTCGAAAGCGTCGACGTGGTCAGCGGCGTCGGCTATGACCGTGCCGCTGCGGCCGGACCGGCCGCGACGCGCTTTCACTCGCTGCGGCACGTCGTCACCAACCTCGCCGTGCTCGACTTCGAGCCGGCGCAGCACCGGATGCGCCTGCGGTCGCTGCATCCGGGGGTGACGGTGGCCGACGTCACCGCGGCGACCGGCTTCGAGCTGGTCGTGCCGGATGATGTCCCGACCTCCAGGGCTCCGACGGCCGACGAGCTTGCGTTGCTCGAGCGCATAGATCCGGACGGTGCGCGGTTCCAGGAAGTCCCTGATGCCTGAGCCGTTGTCGACCAGGCTCACCGAGCTGTTCGGCATTCGCTATCCGATCGTGCAGACCGGCATGGGTTGGGTCGCGACTCCCCAGCTTGCTGCGGCGACGTCGGCGGCCGGTGGGCTCGGGATCCTCGCCGCGGCGACGATGTCACTCGACGAGCTGCGCCGAGCCGTGAAAGAGGTGCGCGAGCGCACGGAGGCGCCGTTCGGTGTCAACATGCGCGCCGACCAGGCCGACGTGCAGGAGCGCATCGACCTGTTGGTCCGCGAAGGGGTGCGGGTCGCGTCGTTCGCGATGGCCCCCAAGCAGGACCTCATCAAACGGCTGCACGACGGCGGTGTGCTCGTGATGCCGTCCATCGGGGCCAAGCGACATGCCGAAAAGGTCGCCGCTTGGGGGGTCGACGCCGTGCTCGTCCAGGGCGGCGAGGGCGGTGGGCACACCGGCTCGGTGCCGACGACGCTGCTGCTGCCACAGGTGGTCGACACCGTCGACGTCCCGGTCGTCGCGGCCGGTGGCTTTTTCGACGGCCGCGGCCTGGTCGCGGCGTTGGCCTACGGTGCGAGCGGTGTCGCGATGGGCACCCGCTTCCTGTTGACCGCCGACAGCCCGGTGCCCGAGGTCGTGAAGCGGCACTACTTGTCGAAGTCCGTCACGGACACGGTCGTGACGCGGCAGGTCGATGGGGTGCCGCATCGGGTGCTGCGCAGCGATCTGGTCGACTCGCTGGAGTCCTCGGGTGCGCTCCGCCGTGGCTCGGGTGCGCTGCGCAGCGCGATGGCGTTCAAGCGGATGTCCGGAACGCCGTGGCGCGAGATCGTCCGCGAGGGTCTGGCGATGAAGAAGTCACAGGAGCTGTCCTGGAGCCAAGTGCTGATGGCAGCCAACACACCGATGCTGCTGCGCGCCGCGATGGTCGACGGCCGGGACGACCTCGGCGTGATGGCTTCCGGTCAGGTGGTGGGGCTGATCGACGATCTCCCCACCTGCGCCGAGCTGATCGACCGCATCGTCCTGCAGGCCCAGGAGACGCTGCGCAGGTTGAGTGCGACATGAGTGGCGTTATTCGCACCGTGTGACGCGACTGACGTAGCACTCGACGGGGCTGTGGATGAGGGCCGACGCC
>JAVEEH010000160.1 GCA_030840545.1 Frankiaceae bacterium
GCCTCCGAAGTGCGGTGGAACCGGCGGCCCTAGAGTGCTGCGATGGACGCAACGGACCGGCCGGTCGCGTTGGTGACCGGCGCGAGCCGCGGCATCGGCCGTGCCTGCGCGCATTCCCTCGCGGCCGCCGGCTTCGATGTCGCGATCACTGCCCGCACCAGGCGCGAAGGCCAGGGCCGCGACGACTCCGACGCCGGTGCCAACGCGCCGGTCGAGGGCAGCCTGGAACGGACGGCGGCGGAGGTGGCAGGGCACGGCGCGAGGGCAATGCCGATCGTCGCCGACCTCGTGGATCACGACTCACTGCGTGCCGCCGTCGCCGCGACCGTGGACGGATGGGGACGCCTCGATGTCCTCGTCCTCAACGCCGTGCACACCGGGCCGGGCAGCATGCTGCCACTGCTCGAGACGACGCCGGAAGTCCTGACGACGAAGCTCCATGCCAACGCTGTCGCGCAGCTCGTGCTCGTGCAAGCGGCACTTCCCGCCATGCTCGCCGCCGGCGGTGGCCGCATCATCGCGTTGACATCGCATGCCGCGACCAACAACCCGACTGCGGCCGTCGGCAAGGGGGGCTGGGGTTACGCATACGCCGCGTCCAAAGCCGCGTTCCACCGGCTCGCCGGCCATCTGGCGGTCGAGTTCGGCGACCGGGGGATCGTCGCCGTCAACGTCGACCCCGGCCACGTCAGCACCGAGCGCATGCAGGCCAACGCCGGCCGACTGGGGCTGGAAGGCCGCTATGCCGGCGCCCCTCCGAGTGCGCCCGCGGCTGCAGTCGCGTGGCTCGCCACCTCGGCCGATGCGGTCGAGCTCAACGGGCAGACCGTCAACGGGCTCAGGCTCGTGCTCGATCGAGGGCTGCACCCGGACTGGCGCTGACGACTAGGGCGCCTCGACCGGCAGGATCGAGATCCACTGCACGTGCATCTCGCGTCGGCTGAACAGCCACGGTCCCGAGGCCCGGGCAAACGCGTCGACGTAGCGCACATAGAGCACCCGATCGTGACGATGACCGTCCTCGTCGACGAGGTGGTGCGCGGTGCACAGAGTCTCGCCGGAGGCGGTCGCGCCATCCACCACTGACGAGTGGCTCGAGATCGTGTGGTGGGTCGCGGCATACTGCGCGATCCCGTCGACGGCCGCAGCGATCTCGGCTCGCCCGCGCCGTTCGCCGGTCGGTTGATCGCGGCCCGGGTCCATCCACGTCGACAGCACTCCGTCGTCGGTGAACAGCTCGGCAACGCCGGCACCGTCCGCCCGGTCAACCGCCTGGGCATAGCGCTCGACGAGCTCATGCAGCTCGCGGCGCTCGGCCGCGGTCACTGCGCGACCCCCAGTGCCGTCACCAGACGCTCCAACGCTGCCGGCGCCTCCTTCGCCGACGGGGCAATCGTCGCGAGGTGGACGTAGACGTTGGTGACACCTGCCCCGACGAGCTCCGGCACCTGCTGCATGGTCTCGGCCATATCCACGTCCCCTTCGTCGCGACGCACCAGCCGGAGTGGGGCCTGCACGTCGAACGGGCGAGTCATGTTCGCGCGCAACCGCTCGACGCCGGCGCGGATGTCGTCGAGTGACGCTCCCATGATCGGGATCCAACCGTCACCGAGCTCGACGATCCGCCGCAGGTTGCGGTCGTTGAGGGTGCCGGCAAACCACACCGGCAGCCGGGACTGCGCGGGCTGTGGCGAGCAGAAGATGCCGTCGAACGTGATCGAGGGCGACGAGTACGACGCCGGCAGCTGCGTCCAGAGCTCCCGGCACGCAGCGATCGTGTCGTCGAGCAGCCGGCCGCGGTCGTCGAAGTCGAGGCCGAGTGCGTCGTACTCCTCCCGTTGCCACCCCACGCCGACGCCGAGGTCCACGCGTCCACCCGAGAGCACGTCCAACGTCGCCACGGTCTTTGCGAGGACCGCAGCCGGCCGCAGCGGCGCGATGAGGATGCCGGTCGACAACCGCACCGCGCGGGTCACGCCGGCCATCGCGGTGAGCACCGTCAGCGGCTCCAGCCACGGGCCGTCGGGCGCGGTGGGAAACCGACCCCAGGCGTAGGCATCCAGATGGGTCCCGAGGACGACGTGATCGGTCACGACCAACCGGTCGACCCCAGCGGCCTCGGCCGCTCGCGCGACGTCGAGCAGCGCGCCCCAGTCGCCGGCGCACCAGGGGCCGAAGTTCGGCACTCCGACGCTCAGGGCCACCATGGCTGCCGCTGGCCTCCCCTCCGGTTTCTGACACCCTTTCAGATATTGTCTGACCATGCCCACAGCGCCCGATCTCCACCGCCCGGCGTTCATGCCGGACCTGCTCGTCGCCGCCCTGGCGCGGCATGCGGACTCACCTGCCGTCTACCTCGGCGACGAGGTGCTGACGGCGTCGCAGGTGGCTGCGGAGATGAGCCGCTACGTGCAGGCCTATGCCTCGCTCGGCATCGGCGAGCATCACCCGATCGCCATGCTCAGCAAGAACCGGCCCGAGGTGCTGTTCACCATGGGCGCCAACATGCTGACGCCGTGCCGGAGCACGTCGCTGCACCCGATGGGCTCGGTCGACGACCAGGCCTACGTGCTCGAGGACGCCGGCGTCGAGACGCTCGTGTTCGACCCCAGCGGGTTCGACGAGCGAGCCGCCGAGCTCCGCGACCGCGTGCCCGGGCTCAAGACGTTGCTCTCGCTCGGGCCCTCCGAGGTGGGCACGGACCTCATCGCGCTGGCTCGGACGTTCGATGCCCAGCCGTTGCAGGCGCCGGTCGTCGACGCCGAGGACGTCACCGGCCTGACCTACACCGGCGGCACGACCGGCAAGTCCAAGGGCGTCATGCAGACCTACCGCTCCGGCGCCACACTCACCCAGATCCAGCTCGCCGAGTGGGAGTGGCCGGAGGACACCCGGTTCCTGATTTCCACGCCGCTGTCGCACGCCGGTGCGGCGTTCTTCATCCCGACGTTGCTGCGTGGCGGTTGCATCGTCGTGCTTCCCGGCTTCGAGCCGACGGCTGTCCTCGAGGCGATCCAGAAATACAAGATCACCGCGACGATGCTCGTGCCGACGATGCTCTACATCCTGCTCGACCATCCGAAGCTCGCCGACTACGACTTGTCCAGCCTCGAGACCGTCTACTACGGCGCCGCCGCCATGTCGCCGACGCGGCTCAAGGAGGCGATCGAGAGGTTCGGCCCGATCTTCTTCCAGTTCTTCGGCCAGTCCGAGTGCGGCATGACGATCAGCGTGCTGAAGAAGGGCGAGCACGACACGTCCGACCTGGCCCGGCTGGCGACGTGTGGGCGGCCGGTGCCGTGGCTGAAGGTCGCGCTGCTCGACGATGATCTCAACGAGGTGGCCGACGGCGAGCCGGGTGAGATCTGCGTGCGTGGCCCGCTCGTGATGAAGGGCTACTGGAACAAGCCGGAGCAGACCGAGGAGGCGCTGCAGGGCGGCTGGCTGCACACCGGCGACATCGCCCGCAAGGACGCGCAAGGATTCCTCACGATCGTCGACCGCAAGAAGGACATGATCGTGTCCGGCGGCTTCAACGTCTTCCCGCGCGAGATCGAGGACGTCATCTCGACGCACCCCGGCGTCGCGCAGGTCGCGGTGATCGGGGTGCCGGACGAGAAGTGGGGCGAGGCGGTCAAGGCGGTCGTCGTACGCCGGGCCGATGCCACGATCGAGGCGGACGAGCTCATCACGCTCGTGAAGGAACGCAAAGGTGCCGTGCATCAGCCCAAGTCGGTCGACTTCGTCGACGCCATTCCGCTGTCAGCGCTGGGCAAGCCGGACAAGAAGGCGTTGCGCGCGCAGTACTGGTCCGGCTCCGACCGGCTCGTGAACTAGCGGAGATGATGCGAGAGGTCGCCGACGTGGTCGAGCGCGTAACGGCGCTGCGTCCACCGCCACGCCCCGTCCTCGGCGCGGGCGAACGTGTCGGCGTAGCGCCCCGTCACGATCGGTTGCAACGGCAGGTCATCGGTGCCCTGGAACACCACGTACGACGACGCGCACGTCGCCGTGCCGGTGTGCTCGTCGACGTCGATGACCGGGTTGGCGGTCACGTGCCTGGTCCGCGGCGTTCCGTCGTGCTCCGCGCGCGAGTTCATAGGGTGCTCCGCGCGCGAGTTCATAGAGTGCTCCGCGCGCGAGCTGCCGGGGTAGAGCACTGTTTGCGCCTGCCACATCCGTTGGACATCCTCGGCGCCGGTCGCAAAGACGGTGCCGTGCTCGTCTGCGAGCGTCGCGTCGGCGAACAGTGCCGCCAGAGCGGCGAAGTCGCCGGCGTCCATCAGCGCGCAGTAACGCCCCAGCAGGTTGCGGATCTGTTCATGCGCGCTGTCCATGCCGTGCACGGTGCCACATGACCATGTCTTTCGAGATCGTCGAGGAGAGCGTGCTCGGCGTCCGCATGCCGGTCTTCCGGGACCGGCACCGGTCGCTGCGTGCGCTGCTGGACACATCGCTCGAGCTCGGCGACCGTGAGTACCTGGTCGACGGCGAACGCCGGATCACCTACGCCGAGCATCGCGCCGCCGTCGGCCGGGTCGCGGCGTGGCTGACCGCGCAGGGTGTCGGCACCGGCGACCGGGTCGCCATCCTCGGCCGCAACTCGATCGAGTGGGTCGTGACGTTCTGGGCCACGGTGTCCCTCGGCGCCATCGCCGTCGGCCTCAATGCGTGGTGGTCACCGGACGAGATCGCGTTCGGCATCGCCGACTGCGAGCCCAAGCTGCTCGTCGACGACATGACGGTCATCGCGCCTCTGTTGAGCGGAGATCCGGTCGCGCTGCCCGACGTCACCGTCGACGAGGACGACCCCGCTGTCATCGTCTACACGTCCGGCACCACCGGCCGGGCCAAGGGCGCGACCCACTCGCACCGCAATCTCGTCGGGCTGGTGCAGGCACAGCAGTGCGTCGCCGCCAGCCGCATCCCCGCGGGGGTCACGCTGCCACCCGCGCGCATCCTCGCCAGCACACCGCTGTTCCACGTCGCCGGACTGCACAGCGGCGTGGTCGCTGCGCTCGGCGCCGGGTCGACGGTGATCTGGCAGCCGGGTCGCTTCGACCCGGACGCCACGCTCGCCACGATGGAGCGCGAGCACGTCACCAACTGGACGTCCGTCCCTACCGCGGTGTGGCGGGTCGTGCACCACCCCGACGTGGGGAGCTACGACGTGAGCTCGCTGCGTCACATCGGTGGCGGCGGGGCGGCCTGGTCCCCGGCGCTGCAGGACCGGATGCGCGAGGTCTTCGGCCCGACGTTGTCCTACGGCATCGGCTATGGCCTCACCGAGTCGACCGGACTCGCGACGTCGGCGTCCTTCGCGGAGCTCTGTGAGCATCCCGAGTCGGTCGGGCGGGCCGCACCCACGGTGGAGGTGCGCGTCGTGGGCCCGGTGCCCGGCGGGCCGGACGACGCGAAAGAGATCCAGATCCGTGGTCCGCTCAACATGCTCGGTTACTGGCGCAACGACGACGCTACGCGAGCCGTCCTCGACGACGACCGCTGGCTGCACTCGGGCGATCTCGGCGAGCTGCGCGACGGCATGCTCTACCTCACCACGCGACGCACCGACCTGATCCTTCGTGGCGGTGAAAACGTCTATCCGCAGGAGATCGAGAACTGCCTCGAGGAGCACCCGCTGGTCGGTGAGGCCGCGGTCGTCGGGTTGCCTGACGACGAGTTCGGGCAGCAGGTCGTCGCGGTCGTCGTACCGCTGACCGACGCGTTCGTCGACGAGGCCGGCCTCGCCGCGCACGTCAAGGAGCGCCTCGCCTACTTCAAGGTCCCGTCGCGATGGGTGATGCGCACCGACCCGTTGCCTCGTAACGCGTCGGGCAAGGTCGTGCGCGCCGACGTCCTCCAACAGCTGGGAGTGAACACGTGACCGTCCCCGAGGGATATCCGCTGGAGGTCGGCGGCGTCGACGACTACCCGATGAAGGTCGGTTCGATGCTGCTGACACTCGTCGACCCGCACCGTGGCTTCGAGTCGGCCTACAACCGCTGGTACGAGCGCGACCACTACATCGCGGGCTGCCTGATCGGTCCCTACAACTTCGCCGGCTCCCGATGGGTCGCGACGCGCGAGATGAAAGACCTGCGCTGGGGGACGACTCAAGTCGCTGACCCGATCGACGCCGGCTCTTACGTCGCGATCTACTGGATCGAGGCCGGCCACCATGCCGACTGGGACGCGTGGGCCCTGAAGCAGGTCGGTTGGCTCTACAGCAATGGTCGCGGCTTCGGCGAGCGGTCGCACGTGCACACCGTGACCTTCGACTACGTCGGCACGGCTTACCGCGACGCCGACCCCGTCCCGGTCGAGCTCGCCCTCGACCACCACTACGAGGCGATCGTCGGTGTCTGGCTCGACGGCCGCGACGGGGACGCGGCGGCACTGCAGGAGCGGCTGGCCGGGCCGCTGAAGGAGCTGATGGACGGCTCCGGCATCGAGATCGCCGCCGGCTGGACGCCGCGACCGGAGTTCCGCAACTCCCGGGACAGCGCCCCGATGCCGCTCGGGTCTCCGGGCGGCCAGGAGAACAGGCTCTGTCAGCTGTTCTTCGTCAGCGGTGATGTGCGGGAGTCGTTGCCGCGGTTCAGGTCCTACACCGATCGGCTCGAAGCGGACGGCGTCGCGGACGCCCTGCTGGTGGCGCCGTTCCTGCGCACCAACGTCGGCACCGAGCAGTACGTCGACCAGCTCTGGTGAGCGAACGCTCCGTTGTCATCACCGGCGCCGCCGGGGGGTTGGGGAGCGCGACCGTACGCCGCCTGGCGGGTGCCGGCTGGCGTGTCTTCGCGGCGGATCTCGAGTCCCCTGCTCTGCACGCGCTCGCAGCCGACCGGGTGACACCGCTCTGTTGCGATGTGACTGACGAGGCAAGTGTCGATGCTCTGCGGGAACAGGTGGCGGCCGAGCGCTCGACGCTCGACGCGGTGGTCAACTTCGCCGGCATCCTCGGGGTCGGCCCACTCGTCGAGATCGAGCCGGCCGACTTCCGCCGGGTGCTCGACGTCAACGTCGTCGGGACCTTCCTGGTCAACCGGGCGCTGTTCCCGTTGTTGCACCCGGCGCGCGGCCGGATCGTGCTCATGTCGTCCGAGACCGGCTGGCAGACCGCGATGCCGTTCAACGGCCCCTATGCGACGTCCAAGCACGCGATCGAGGCCTATGGGGACGCTTTGCGTCGCGAGCTGATGATGCTCGACATCTCCGTCGTGAAGATCCAGCCCGGGGCCTTCAGGACCGGGATGGTCGCCTCCATCATGGGTCGTTTCGGCCGGCTCGCCGAGGAGTCGACAAACTTCCAGCGGGTGTTGCAGCTGGCACAGAAGCGCGTTCCGCAGGAGGAGCGTCGCGCCGGCGACCCGGCTGACCTGGCCGCGTTGATCGAGCGCGTGCTGGCCGAGCGGCGACCGCGGCCGGCCTACCGGATCCACACCAACCCGCAGGCCGCCGCGCTTTCCGCGCTGCCGGCGCGGGTGGTGGACCGGCTGTTGCTGGCGGCGTTCCGGCGCGCATGAGCGGCCGCACCGACAGCGGTCGCCCGGCTGCATTCGGCCATTCGGGCGAATTCGAGGCATACCTGCATAGACGGCCTGTCAGTGGGGCAACACTCTGGCTAGCAGGGGTGTGCTGTCGGCCACGCGGTCACCGGTCTACCCAACCAGCGGTGGAGGTTGCGAATGGACGACAACGACGCTGCAGTGACCGCCTTCGTGGAGATCTGCAGCCGGCTCGACCGGCTCATCGCTGCCCAGGAGCTCACCAACTCGGTCATTCTCCGGCTCACCGCGACAGTCGCCCAGCATCTCGACTCGCTGCCCGCCGACGATCATGCCGCGGTCTACCCCACCGGCTCGTCCTACCCGGTCGGCCGGCTGTCCCGCGGACTCGGCAGCCTGATCCCGCGCCCCTGACGTCTCCGTTCAGGCGGAGAGCAGCGGACCGACCTCGGCGCCGAAGGCGCTGACCTGGTCGACGAGCTCAGCTGCCGACCGACTGGCGAAGCGCACCTGCAGGTGGTTGACGCCGACATCGGCCCACGCGCGCAACGCCTCCGCCAGCTGCTCAGGCGAACCGCTCACACATGGACGGTTGACGTCCCACGACGGGTCGCCGACATAGAGCCACTCACTGATGGCACCGATGTCACCGCTGTCGTCGCCGCGTTCGGCGCGATAGAGGTCGACCAGGCCGGGCATCTGATCGAGCGGCGTGCCCTGCGGAAGCCAGCCGTCCGCCAGCCGGGCGGCGCGCCGGACCGCAGCCGGCGCTGCACCGCCGATCCAGATCGGTGGCCGAGGCTGCTGCACCGGTCGAGGCTCGAGCTGCATCCCGTCGACGACGCCGGTGCGCAGCACCTCGTCAAGCACCTGAAGGCCGTCGTCGAGGGCGCGGCCGCGGGACGCGAAGTCGATGCCGAGCGCGGCGAACTCCTTTTCGACGTGTCCCGCACCGACGCCGATGATCGCGCGACCGGCCGAGAGCAGGTCGAGGGTGGCGAACGACTTCGCGGCGACCAGCGGGTGCCGGTAGGTCAGGTTGAACACGCTCGACAGCAGCCGGGTCGACGTCGTCAACGCGGCCAGCCACGACAGCGTCGCCACCGTGTCCCACCACACCGAGCTCATCCGCGGTGCGAGCTCGTCGGGGATGACGACGTGGTCGCACACCGCGACGTAGAAGAACCCGCTGCGATCGGCGGCTTGCGCGACAGCAGCGACCTCGGCCGGCCCGGCGGACAGCTCCCAGTCCTCGACGAAGTACGTGCTCTGCGCCTGCACCGGCAGCTGGATGCCGAAGACGAGGTCGCCTGGCGGGACGATCGGTGGCATCCCCACAGTCTAGAAAGACGGCGCTGTGTAATCTGACGCGGTGTCAGAAACCCCCACGGCGCGTCGGGTGCCCGCGATCGAGGGCTGGTTCACGATCGACGCCGAGCCTGCTCTGCTGGGCAACCGGTGTACGACGTGCCGGACGGTGTTCTTCCCCAAGGCCTCGTTCTTCTGCCGCAACCCGGCATGCAGCGGCGAGCAGTTCGAGGAGACCCGGCTGTCCCGCCGAGGCCGCATCTGGTCCTACACCGATGCGCAGTACCAGCCGCCGCCCCCCTATATCGCGCGCGGCCCGGAGCACACCCCGTTCGCCCTCGCTGCAGTCGAGCTTGCGGACGAGCAGATGGTCGTGCTCGGCCAGGTCGCCGAGGGTTACGGCGTGGACGATCTCGCCGTCGGCCAGCAGGTCGAGCTCGTGGTCGAGGACCTCTACTCCGACGACGACCACGACTACGTCGTCTACAAGTGGAAGCCGCTGACCGGGAGCCGCGAAGAGGCGATCAGCTCATGAGTGACGTCGTCGTCGCCGGAGTCGGCATGCACCCCTGGGGCAAGTGGGGCCGCAACTTCGTCGAGTATGGGATCGTCGCCGCCCGCGCGGCCTTAGCCGATGCCGGTGTCGACTACCGGGAGGTGCAGTTCGTCTCGGGGGCCGACACCGTGCGCAACGGCTACCCCGGGTATGTCGCCGGTGCGACCTTCGCGCAGGCGCTCGGTTGGACGGGTGCGCGCGTCGCGTCCTCCTACGCCGCCTGCGCATCCGGCGCCACCGCACTCGAAGCAGCTCGCGCCGAGATCCTCGCCGGGCGCTGCGACGTCGCCCTCGTCGTCGGCGCCGACACGACGCCGAAGGGCTTCCTCGCGCCCAACGCCGGAGACCGGCCGGACGACCCGGACTGGCTGCGCTTCCGGTTGCTAGGCGCGACCAACCCGACCTACTTCGCGCTCTATGCGCGGCGCCGGATGGCGCTCTACGGCGCCAGCGAACGGGACTTCGCCGAGGTGCGCGCGAAGAACGCGCGGCACGGCCTCGAGAACCCCAACGCGCGATACCGCAAGAACTTCTCCGTCGAAGACATCCTGGCATCGCCGATGGTCGCCGACCCGCTTCGGCTGGTCGAGATCTGCGCGACGAGTGACGGCGGCGCAGCCGTCGTGCTGACCTC
>JAVEEH010000175.1 GCA_030840545.1 Frankiaceae bacterium
TTGCCGGCCAGGAGGGAGTTGGCGTCGGTGAGGCTGAGGCCCACGACGTTGGGAGCGTTGACCTCGCTGGTGCCGCCGGAGAACAGGCTGCGGCCGGCCAGCACGGCGATGATGAACACCGCTGCCGTCGCCAGCGCCAGCACCGTGTAGGCAGCTGCCCGCCCCGTACGCGGTTGTTGCTGTCGGAGCAGGACTGTCGTCGCGGGCGGCGGCATGAACATCGCGGTGTCGTCGGTCAGCACGGGGGTGGCCTCCACCGGTCGCCCGGCGAGGGCACGTTCGATGTCGGCGCGCAGGTCGCTGGCGGACTGGTAGCGGTTGGCTGGGTTCTTGGCGAGTGCCTTCAAAATGATGGCGTCCACGGATGCGGACACGTCCGGCTCGATCCGCGACGGCGGCACCGGATCCTCACGGACATGCTGGTAGGCGACCGCCACTGCGCTGTCGCCGCTGAACGGCGGCGCACCGGTGACCAGCTCATAGAGCAGGCAGCCGGTCGAGTAGATGTCACTGCGTGCGTCGACGTGCTCGCCCCGGGCCTGCTCCGGGGACAGGTAGTGCGCCGTGCCGATGACCGCCGCCGTCTGCGTCATGGTGGCGGCCGTGCTCGTGACCGCGCGGGCGATGCCGAAGTCCATGACCTTGACCTCACCGGACGGGGTGAGCATGACGTTGCCCGGCTTGACGTCACGATGCACGATGCCCGCGCGGTGCGCCTGGTCGAGCGCAGCGCAGATCTGCGCCGTGATCTCGAGCGCTCGCTGGGGAAGCAACCGGCCTTCCGCTTCGAGCACCTGGCGCAGGGTTCGGCCCTCGACGTGCTCCATGACGATGTAGGGCGCGACGACACCGCCGCGGGTGTCCTCACCGGTGTCATAGACGCAGACGATCGACGGATGGTTCAGCGACGCGGCCGACTGGGCCTCGCGACGGAACCTGCTCTGGAACGCCGGGTCGCGGGCGAGGTCGGCGCGCAGCAGCTTGATCGCGACATCACGCCCGAGACGGACGTCGCGGCCGCGATGCACTTCGGCCATCCCGCCGTGGCCCAGCACCTCGCCGAGCTCGTAGCGACCGCCGAGGAGCCGCTTCTCAGTCGCCATGGCCCTTGTGCTTGCCCTGGCCGTGCTTGTCCGGTGGCGGGGTTGGTTCAGCCGCGACGGTCACCGTCACGGTCGTTCCCTCCCTGACGGACCCGGTCGGGTCCACTCCCGTCACGGTACCGGCCGGAGCGGTCAAGGGACCGGCAACTACCTGCACGAGGAGGTTCTTCGCGATCAGGTCCGCGGAGACGTCGGCCACCGGACGGCCGACGTAGGCAGCCTCGTTGACCGCGACCTTGGCCGGTCCGCTGGACACATCCAGCGTGATCGGCTGTGAGGTGGGGATGCGAGCGCCGCGATGGACGGACTGCGCCAGGACGATGCCGCGCGCCACGCTCAGGTCGGCCACGTCGTGACGTCGTACCTCGAAACCGCGGGCCTGCAAGGTTGACGCCGCCTGTTGGTAGGTCTTGCCGGTCACCTTCGGTACGACGGCGAACCGGGTGCCGCTGCCGGTGCAGGAGTGCAGCAGCAGGAAGCCGATGACAACGACCGCGGCGCCGATCGCGACGAAGATGTTGCGGATCCGGCGACGCTCGGCGTCGGGGTCACCGGTCGTCGTGGAGCCGGTCTGCGCCGCTTGGACTCGGGTCGGCTCGCCCGGTGCGGCGTCGTCCGGTGTCGTGGCAGTCGGCTCCGGCATCAGCAGGGTGTCGGAGCGTGGCTCGCGGAGCTGGGCGGCAAGGGCGAGTGCCGTGCGGCCGAAGTCTCCGGCGCTGGACTGCCGTCGGGCCGGGTCCTTGTCCAGTGCCCGCATCACGAAGTCGTTGACGAGCGGGGGCACGTCGCGCGGCAGCGCCGGCGGCGGCGTGCTGATGTGCGCCATCGCGACGCCGACGGCCGAGTCGCCGGCGAACGGTCGCCGCCCGGCGAGGCACTCGTAGGCGACGACGCCGAGGGAGTAGATGTCGCTCGCCGCGGTCACCGGCCGGCCGGCGGCCTGCTCCGGTGACAGGTAGGCGGCGGTGCCGACCAGCAGGCCGGTCTGGGTGACCGGTGCGGCGTCGATCGCCCGGGCGATGCCGAAGTCGGTGACCTTGACGACACCGTCCGGCCGGATCAGGAGGTTGCCCGGTTTGACGTCGCGGTGGACGACGCCGCCGTCGTGTGCCGCCTGCAGGGCGAGCCCGACCTGACCGACGATGTCGAGTGTCCGTTCGGGCGGCAGCGGACCTTCGCGCGCGAGCACGGTCGACAGCGGCTCACCGGCGACCAGCTCCATCACGAGGAAGGCCATGTCACCGATCTCGCCGTAGTCGAAGACGTTGGCGATGCCGGGATGGGACAGCCCGGCGGTGTGCTTGGCCTCGTTGCGGAACCGCTGCAGGAACGCGGGGTCGGCGGCGTACTCCTCCTTGAGCACCTTGAGTGCCACGTCACGTCCGAGCAGCACGTCGCGCGCCCGCCACACCTCACCCATGCCACCGACGGCGACCCGCTCGACGAGCGTGTAGCGCTCGCCGATCGTCAGCTCCGGAGCCAACGTCACGGGCCGAGCACCGCCTGCATGACCTGACGGGCGATCGGTGCTGCGGCGATGCCACCGGTGCCGCCGTTCTCGACGATGACGGCGACCGCGACCCTCGGGTTCTGGGCGGGCGCGAAACAGATGAACCACGCATGCGTCGGCTTGCCTGGCGCGTTCTCGGCTGTGCCTGTCTTGCCCGCGACGGTGACACCGGGGATCTGCGCGGCGGTGCCGGTGCCGCTCTGGACGACACTCACCATCATCTGCGTGAGAGCTCCGGCGACACCGGGACTGACGGCCCGGCTGAACTGCTTCGGCTGGGTCACCGACAACGTCGAGAGGTCGGGGGCGAGCGTCTTGGCGACGAGATACGGCTGCATGACCACACCATGGTTGGCCACACCGGCGGCCACCATCGCCATCTGCAGCGGCGTCACCGCGTCGCTGTACTGACCGATCGCCGAGAAAGCCAGCTGCGGCGGCGGGATGTTGTCGGGGAAGACGCTCGGCGCGACCGGCAGCGGCACTGACAAGCTGCGCCCGAAGCCGAACGCCTCGGCCTGCTTCTTGATCGCGGCGTCGCCGAGGCGGAGGCCGAGCCCGCCGAAAGCGGTGTTGCAGGACACTCGAAGTGCGTCGGCGAGGCTGATCTGGCGGCCGCCGTTGCACTGCTCGCCGGCGAAGTTCTGCAATTTGTGGGTGGTCTGCGGAAGTGTCAGCTGGTTGGGTGCGGGGATCTGCGAGCTCGGGGTGAACCGTCCGCTGGACAACGCGGCGGCAGCGGTCACCACCTTGAACGTCGAACCGGGCGGATAGGTCTGCGACGTCGCCCGGTTGAGCAGGGGCGCATCCGTCCGCGCGTTGAGGGCCTTGTAGGCCCGCGCCACCGTGGTCAGGTCGTGGCTGGCGAGTGGGTTGGGGTCGAACGACGGTGTTGAGACCATCGCGAGGATCGCCCCGGTGCTCGGGTCGAGTGCGACGACCGCGCCACGATGGCCGGCGAGGGCCGAGTAGGCGGTCTGCTGCACGCGGTCGTCGAGCGTCAGCACGACCGAACCGCCCTCGGGCGTGCGGCCGGTGAAGTAGTCCGAGATCCGGCGTACGAACAGCTTGTCCGAGTCGCCGGAGAGGATGTCGTTCTCCGCCGCCTCGATGCCGGTCGCCTGCCCTGCCAACGGGTAGTAGCCGGTCACCGGCGCATAGACCGGGCCGCCGGGATAGGTGCGCAGGTATTTGTAGATGTCATTCGTCTTGTGGGAGATCGCGACGGCGCGGCCGCTGACCACGATCGGGCCACGTCGATGGGAGTATTCGCTGTAGAGCAGGCGCTTGTTGTTGGGGTTGTGCTTGAGCGAGTTGGCCTGGCCGACCTGCACCCAGTTGGCGTTGACGAGCAGCGCGGTGAACATCACGAGCACCGCGACGGCTACCCGACGCAGCGAGCGGTTCATCGGCGCACCACCATCGTCGTCGCCTCGTCCGGGCTCGGCGGTTGCGGCGTGGCGGTGGCCGGCCGCCGAGCGGCGTCGCTGATCCGCAGTAGGAGTGCCAGCACCACCCAGTTGCTCACGAGGCTCGACCCGCCGTAGGAGAGGAACGGCAGGGTCAGGCCCGTCAGTGGGATCAGCCGGGTGACTCCGCCGACCTGGACGAACACCTGCAGGGCAAGACCGAACGCGAGACCGGCGCCGAGCAGCTTGCCGAACGGGTCGCGGGTGCCGACCGCCGCCCGCAGCCCGCGGGCCACGATGAGCAGGTAGAGGGTGAGCACCGCCATGACGCCGGCGAGACCCAGCTCTTCACCGAGGGTCGACATGATGAAGTCAGTGTTGGCGAACGGCACGAGGTCCGGTCGCCCCTGACCGAGACCGGTGCCGACGATGCCGCCGGTGGCCATGCCGAACAGCCCCTGAGCCAGCTGGTAGCTGCCGCCGATGGCGCGGCCGAAGATCTGTGGGTCGAACGGGTGCAGCCAGGCAGTGAACCGGTCGTGCACGTGCGGGATCGCCACTGCCGCGAAGACCGCTCCCAGCACGAACAGCATGAGCCCGAGGACCAGCCAGGAGCCACGCTGGGTGGCGACGTAGAGGATCACGAGGAAGATGCCGAAGAACAGCAGACTCGATCCGAGGTCGCTCTCGCGGACGAGGATGAGCAACGACACGACCCACGCCACGAGGAGCGGGCCCAGGTCGCGGGCTCGGGGCAGGTCGATCCTGACCACCCGCCGGCCGGCGAGCGCGAGCAGCTCGCGCTTGCGCACGAGATAGCCCGCGAAGAACACGATGAGGGCGATCTTGGCCACTTCGCCCGGCTGGAACGAGAAGCCACCCAGCTTGATCCAGATGCGGGCGCCGTTGACCTCGCTGTGGCTCGCCGGCAGCACCGCCGGGATGGCGAGGAGCACCAGTGCGCCGGCCATCGCGGTGTAGGTGTAGTTCTCCAACCGCCGGTGGTCGCGAATGAGCACGAGCACGGCGACGAACAGCACGACGCCGATGACCGTCCACTCGAGCTGCAACGGCGCGGCGCCGTGCGGCGCGCGGTGATGCTTTCCCACGTGGTCGGCGGCGGCAAGGTCGAGCCGGCGGATGAGGACGAGGCCCAGCCCGTTGAGCGCGGCGGCGGTGGGGAGCAGCACCGGGTCGGCATGGGGGGCGAACCGTCGTACGGCGAAATGAGCGCCGACGAACAGCACCGTCAGGCCGAGGCCGTAGGACACCGTGCTGGTCGGCAGCTTCTGGTCGTGGGCCAGCCCGACGCTGGCGTAGGCGACGATCGTGATGGCGACGCCGAACAGCACGAGCGCGAGCTCGGTGCCTCGACGGCGCGGCGCGTCGATGGGGGCGGCCAGGGCGCTCATGGCGCTGCGGCGCAGTAGGCGGGAGTCGGTGACGGGGTCGGGGTCGGGGCCGGCCGGCGAGTCCGGGCCCTGGCGGAGGCCGAGGGTTGTGGGCTCGGCGTCGATCGGGCGCAGGCCTCCTGGCGCAACGCCGTGACGATGCGCTGCGCGTCGGTCTGGCTGGACGCCTGGATGCCGGAGACGACCTTGGACCGTTCGAAGTCGGGCAGCGCGGTGACCGGCAGGTTGGTGCGGTCGGCGAGTCGGGACAGCTGGACGCCGAGCACGCTGCCGCTGACGCCGCGGTAGACGCCGACGCTGGCCGGGGGACCGTCGGCAACACCGACGTAGAACTGGGTGCGTATATAGAGGAAGGTGGCCAACCCGGCGAGTGCGACGAGCACCACCACGCCGACCAGGACCGCGACGATCCGCCGCGATCCGCTTGCCGATGTGTGCTCGTCGGTGTCGGTGTCGGTGTCGGTGTCGGCGCGGTCGGCTTCTGATGCTGGCTCTCGCGGTGGCGGCTGCGTCGGGTTGCCGAGCGGAGCGGTCTCGCGGGGCGTGATCGCGGCCGCCCGGGCAGCCGGGCTGTCGGCGGCGCGGCTGGTGCTCGCCCCGTCCTCGGCGGCTGCACCGCCGACGATCGGTGAGTCGCCGCCGCCCTCGGTGTCGACGACGTCTGCGACGATGCAGGTCACGTTGTCGGGCCCGCCGGCCCGCAGGGCGAGCTCGATCAAGCGGTCGCAGGCCTCGTGCGGATCGGGCAGCCGCAGCGCCTCAGCGATCGTCTCCTCGCTGACATAGGACGACAAGCCGTCGCTGCAGACGAGGTAACGATCACCCGGCCGGGCCTCGCGGATCGACAAGTCGGGTTCGACGCCGTCGCGCCCGTCGAGTGCGTTGGTGATCCACGAGCGTTGTGGGTGGGTGCTGGCCTCCGCCACGGAGATGCGGCCCTCGTCGATGAGGTTCTGCACCAGGGTGTGGTCGTGGGTGACCTGTTCGATCGCCCCGTCACGAAGAAGGTAGGCGCGGGAGTCGCCGATGTGCACGAGGCCGAGCTGCCGGCCGACCCACAGCAGCGCGGTCAGCGTCGTACCCATGCCTTCGAGCGCGCTGTCCGCCGCGACCATGTCGCGCAGGTAGTTGTTGGCCGTCTCGACCGATTGCCGCATTGCCGAGGTCAGGTCATCGTCGCCTGGTGGTCGGGAGTCGAGACCGGCGACGGTCTCGATCACGACGCGGCTCGCGACCTCCCCGGCCGCGTGACCGCCCATGCCGTCGGCGACGGCGAGCAGGTGCGGCCCGGCGTACATCGAGTCTTCGTTGCCCTCGCGGAGCAATCCGACGTCGCTGCGCGCGGCGTATCGCCAGGACAGGCTCACTTGCGAAGCTCCAGCACCGTCTTGCCGATGCGGATGGGCACTCCGACCGGCACCGGCGTCGGTGCGGTGATGCGCTGCCGGTCGAGGTAGGTGCCGTTGGTCGAGCCGAGGTCCTCGACCAGCCACGCGTCGCCCTGCGGCACCAGGCGGGCGTGCCGGGTGGAGGCGTAGTCGTCGGTCAGCACCAGCGTGGAGTCATCGGCACGGCCGATGGTGATCGCGACCTCGGTGAGCGGGAAGGTCTGGCCGGCCAGCGAGCCCTCGACGACCACCAGCCGGCGGGCGGCGGAGCGCTTCGACTTGGGCTCGGCTGCGCGTTGCTGGCGGGGTGCGGGGGCCCGGCCGGTCGGTTGCGGGGCGGCGCGCCGGGTGCCGAAGATGTCATGGCGGACCGCGACGATCGCCGCGATGACGAACCCCCAGAGCAGCACGAGGATGACGGCGCGAAGCAGGAAGAGGACAGCGGTCATGGGACGGGCTCAGCCCTCGTCCCGGCGGAAGACGAGCGTCGTCGACCCGATCTCCACACGGTCGCCCGTCTGGAGCGGCCGGCGGCTCACCGGAGCGTCGTTGACCCGCACGCCGTTGGTCGAGCCGAGGTCCACGACGACGAGCTCGCCACCCTCCTGCCGGATCTCGGCGTGCCGGCGGGAGACGCCGGGGTCGTTGAGCCGCAGGTCGGCTTCGGCGGCCCGGCCGAGCACCGTCACGCTGTGGGTGAGGTAGAGCACCTGCTCCTCGCCGCGGGACTCGGGCGAGCCTTCCGCTGCCTTGCCGCCGGTCGTGACGACGAGCCTCGGGCGTCCAGGGAGCGCGTTGCGCGGCGGACCGGCTGCGTCGGTGTCGCTTGCCGGGGAGCCGGCGACCACGACCTTGCCGCCGTCGACGAGGTCACCGGCGGACACGCCGCTGCGGACGCGGAACGTGCCGGTGTCGATGTCGGGCATGAGCTCGAGGGCAACGGTGACGGGGCCTACGAAGGTGTAACGCTGCTCGGTCGCGTGCTCGCGCACCATCGCGGCGAGCTCGTCGGCGAGTGGCTTGGCCCACGGGTCGAGACGGCCGAAGTCGTGCTTGCCGAGCTCGACGACGAAGTCGTTGGGGACGAGGACCTTGCCCTGGCCCACCACCGTCTTGCGGTCGTCGAGCTCGCGCTGGAGGGC
Source organism: Frankiaceae bacterium (assembly GCA_030840545.1). Classification (GTDB taxonomy): domain Bacteria; phylum Actinomycetota; class Actinomycetes; order JAFAQI01; family JAFAQI01; genus JAFAQI01. Next base: position 7,965 of record JAVEEH010000175.1, read on the forward strand.
GCTGGCGATCTCCACCGGTTGGACATCGCCTTTGAACACCTTGGCGAACGCGCCCTCGACGAGGCCGCCGAGGCGGCGCTCGAATCGTTGCAGGACTCCCACGAAAGCGTCCCTTCCCGCCGGGAAGTGATCGTATCCGGGCTGGTCAGGGCGACTCTGGCCTCGGTCCGGGCCCGCGATCGCGCAAGGTCAACCGCGCCAGGGCCGCTGCTATCGTGAGTTTCCCCCTCGGGCGAGTGGCGGAATGGCAGACGCGCACGGTTCAGGTCCGTGTGTCCGTAAGGACGTGGGGGTTCAACTCCCCCCTCGCCCACCATCCACAGATCCCGCTGACCCCCGTGAGGCGGAGCGGATCGCGATCCGGTCGGCACGCCTGGGCGCGGCCGGTCCCGGCAGCAGCCAGTCGGTCAACTCGTTGGCGGGAGCCGGTCGAGCGATGAAGTAGCCCTGACCGATGTCGCACCCGAAGTCAGTCAGCCGCTTCATCGCCGCGGCCGTCTCGATTCCCTCGGCAACCATCGGGAGGCCGAGGGACTGGGCCAGCTTGACCGTCGAGTCGACGATGGCGGCGGCGCGATCGTCGCTCCCGAGCTCGGTGATGAACGACCGATCGAGCTTGAGCTCATCGACCGGCAGCTCTCGTAGCCGTGCCAGCGACGAGTACCCGGTGCCGTAGTCGTCCACGGATACGCGAACTCCCAGCGCGCGCAGCCGTCCCAGCACGGATAACGCGCGGGGCGCATCGACCATCAGCGTGCTCTCGGTGACCTCCACGGTGAGGACCTCCGCGGGCAACCCCCGAACGTCGAGCATCGCCTCGATCTGGCTCGGCAGCTCGACGTCCAGCAGGTTGGACGTCGAGATGTTGACCGCCATCGGCACCAGCATGCCGGCGGTCTGCCAGTCGCGGACCTGGTCGAGTGCGAGACCCAGCACGACGGTCGTGAACGGGCGCATGAGCCCGGAGCGTTCCGCTTCGGCCACGAAGGAATCCGGGAACAACAGCCCCAGCGTGGGGTGCTGCCAACGGACGAGCGCCTCGACGCCGATCAGACGTTGGGAGCGGAGATCGACCTTCGGCTGGTAATGCAGCAGGAGCTGCCCGTCGGCGATTGCTGTTCGGAGCTCCTGCACGAGTCGCAGCCGGGCAGTCAGGTCGCCATCGGCCTCGGTCTGGTAGACGACAGTGCCGCATCGCTCGGCCTTTGCCTGGTACATCGCGATGTCGGCGCGCTGCAGGAGACCGTCCACCGTGGTGGCGACATCGGGGCAGATCGCGATGCCGACGCTGGCGTCGATATGGATCGTCATCCCGTCGATGGTGAAGCTCTGGAGGAGGTCGGCGCGCAGTCGCTCCGCTGCCTCGTAGGCACCCACGGCGGTGGAGAGCTCGAGCATGAGCGCGAACTCGTCGCCACCCAGGCGAGCGAGCACGTCCCTTCCGCGAACGTGCCCGGCCAGTCGCTGTCCGACTTCGACGAGCAATTGATCGCCCATCGGGTGTCCGAGGGCGTCGTTGACTTCCTTGAATCTGTCGAGGTCGAGGATCATCACTGCGCACCGCTCGCCGAGGGCGAGAGAATCGATCTGGGCGCGCACGGCGTCATGGAACTGCCGTCGGTTGCCGAGGCCGGTGAGCTCATCGGTGCGCGCTTCCTGGCGGACTGCCGCCATGCCCTGGACCTCGCGGAAGGTGCTTGCGCTTCGGATGGCGGCAACGACCATGGTGGCGGTGGCCAGCACGACGCACAGGACCGGCACCGGCCTCGTGCTGGCGTAGACGAGCAGGCACAGTGACGTGAACGTGCACAAGGAGGGAACGAAGAGGACCACCCAGCCCTGGCGGCGTAGGGGCTTCGCCCGCTCGGGGGGCTTGCGCATCGCCGCGAGGGCGATCATCGAGCAGGCCACGCTCCACATCGGATCAAGTGGCGTCCCTGCGGTGTAGGTGTTCGTGGCAATGAGGATCAGGTAGACCGTGTCGGCGACGGCGAAGAACATCACGCCGATGCCGAGGTAGGTCCACACCCGGCCCGGACGCCATCCCATGAGCCCGTAGGTCCCGACGACGAGCAGCAGCAGGATGAGGTCGCCGATCGGGTAGGCGATGGTCGTGATCAGGGCAGCGAGCCCGCCGCTGGTGTGATCGAGGACGACCTGCAGCCCGAGGGCCGCAAACGCGGACACACCGAGCACGCCGATGACGCTGTCCAACCAGACGTTGCGTGAGGACATCGTCACCGCCCGGCGCGCCGCCACAACCAGCCCCACATAAAGGAGCGGATAGAAGGCGAGCCATCCGACGTCGGCGACCGACGGGTACGGAGCAGGCACGATGTACTGCACCCACGATACGAGCGAGATCGTGCCCATGGCGAAGAAGCCGATGCCGCTGGCGACCAGGACCCACGCGGCCCGATCCTCTCGAACGAGATAGGCGCGCAAGAAGATCAACAGCGACGCTCCGACGAGCGTCGCGTTGTGCAGCCAGCCGTCGATCAGCACGTTGTAGCCGGTGTGCGAGCGAACCCCGGGGATCGTCGTTGCGGCGTAGCCGGTCACCGCGAGGATGAGAAGCCAACGCAGCAAGGACACTGCACGGCCTGCCCTGGGCGCTAGCCAGTCGGCAGCATGGCCCGTGGACGTGGAACAGACCTCAGCCATGGCTTGTCTGTCGGGGCTCCGGTGGTGGACTGAAGCCGATCGGCAGGAAATGAATCAAAGTAATGTGATGTCGAAATCCGAACACAAACCCGGCATATGCGAGCCGAACCCACCAGACCTGTCAGATCGTCAGCACGCTTGGGCGTGCTCAGCGTCTGACAACTCGACTAGTTGGGGATGGTCAGGTCGGCGTAGACGGGGTTGTGGTCGGACGGGATCGTCCCGACGAACTGCCCGTGGGAGATGTCCATCAGCTCACCCCAGGTCTTCACGCCGATGCCGCCGGTCGTGTAGATGTGGTCGGCGCTGCCGTGGCCGTGCCGGGCGGTGCGGTAGAGGCTGTTGATGCTGTCGTACTTCGCGCGCACGTAGTGCTGGGCGACCGCGATGCCGTCCGGGACGCCCGCGGCCTGCATGTCCCGGCCGGTGATGTCGTTGACCTGCCACGCACCCCAGTAGGAGTTGAAGTCACCGACGTAGATGATCGACGAGATGCCCAACCGGCTGGCGTAGGCCTTCGCCTGCCGCAGCATGTTCTGCGTCTCGGTGCCGCGGGCCCGGTCGGTGCTGGCGTTGCGCGCAGAGGCCAGGTGGGTGTCGACGAACAGGAACTGCGCGCCGGTGCTGACCACCCGGAACGCCTGGTACGCCGCATAGCCGGGGTTCACGCTGCTGCCCGACGGGGTGATGACCCAGGTCCCGCCCGAGCGGACGGGGGCCACCGCGGGCCCGTAGAGGATGTAGTTGCTGGTGTAGCGGTTGACACTGCCGTTGGTGTTGTAGGTGTCGACGAGGGTGTAGTTCGCACCCAGGTGGTCAGCCAGCCAGTCGATCTGGCGGTAGGCGTTCTTGCCTTGGATCTTGTGGATGATCGAGGCAGCTTCTTCGATGCCGATCACGTCCGGGTGGGCGCCGTTGAGCAAAGTGATCTGCTTCGGGCCGCGCTTGGTGACGAACGGCTCCGCATTGCCGCCGGGGTGGTGCGCGGCGGATCCCTGGTCGAACGACGCCGACAAGGAGTTGTAGGCGACGACCCGCACGTCGCTGCTCGCTGCGCCCGCGAGGAAGGAGACCGCGTTGGAGGCCGCCGAGGTCGAGCCGTTGTTCACAGCCCGTACCCGGAAGGAGTAGGTCGTGCCCGGGGCGAGCCCGTAGGGCGTGAACTGGTGGGTGTAGCCACGGATGGAGTATTTGTGGGCACCCGAGGGGGTCGCCGGAACGGACGCCTGCTCGATGACGAACCTGGTCACCGTGGGGCTGCTCCACCGCAGGTAGTGGCCTGACGACCCTGCCGCGACGGCGGTGAGCGAGGTCGGCTTCGACGGGCGGCCCGCGGCCGCGGAGGCGGGCACGAGGCCGAGACCGGCAGCGCTCCCGACGAGCACCAGCACCGATAGGCCACGCATCGCTGCACGGCGCTGCGACGTCCGGGTCATGGACGTCAGGGTCTGCACTGCACGCATCTCAACCGCTCCTAGAAATCGGGCTTCCGTCGAGCGTAACCGCGGCGCCGAGCCCAGGCAGACGAATCAGCACACTCGACCCGCTTGGGCTAGCAGTGCCCGCAACGGGCAGGACTAGGGCGCCCAATGCCGAACCCCATTCGGTAACGGACCGTTGGAGGCCCCAGATGCCCCGTCGTACGCCGCTCCTCGTCACTGTCGCCTTGGCGGCCACCGCACTCGTCGCCCCAGCACTGGCCTCGACCTCCTCGACACCGCTCGTGCGCGTGCTGCATGGCAGCAATCCGCAGGTCACGGCGGTGTTCCCCAGCAACCGGTTCACCGTTGCTGACTCCCGGCAGGTCACTGGTCGCCGGGTGCACCTGCCCGTGCCGTCATGCACGCACGCCACCTACTCGATCTGCGACGGCGTCAAGCTGCTCAACACACTCGACGGCTTCGACATCCAGCCCCGGGTCTACGTCCCGTTCTCGGGACCGATCAACGTCAAGACGGTCACGCCGAAGACGGTGTTCGTCACCGGACCTGACGGTCGCGCCGGGATCTACGAGATCGTGCTCGACCCGTTGACCCACATCCTCGAGGGCACCGTCGACCGGCAGCTGGCCGAGGACACCCGCTACACGCTCGTCGTCACGCGTGGTGTGCACGACACCCACGGCCGATCCATCGCGCACGCCGTCCGGGTGCGTTTCACGACCGAGACCGCCACCCGCCAGCTCGACCACATCCGCCGGTCGCTGGACAGTGGCCGCGCCTACCGCCAGGCCGGCATCAGCCCGAGCCAGCGCGGGCTGTCGTTCAAGCAGGGCAAGCTGACCACGGTCTTCGCCGGGTCGACCGTCGTCCACGAGGGCATCTACCGCAACGACCAGACGTCGGCCAAGCAGGGCGCACCACTGACGTCCAGCCTGGTGCCCAACCTCGTCGACCCCGGCACCGTCGGCTGGTATGCGTTCGGCTCCTACCTCTCGCCGCAGTTCGTGACCCACGACGCCGTGATCCCCAGCGTGCCCACCAGGCGGACCCCGCCGGCCCTGCGCGCCGCCCGCCTGGGCTTCGCGATGCTGCTGCCGAGTGGCAGTCCACCGGCGGGTGGCTGGCCGGTCGCGGTCTACGGGCCCGGCTTCACCCGCTCCTACTTCGACCTCTATGTGACCGCGGACCACAACGCCGGGCTCGGCATCGCGACCATCGCGATCGATCCACTCGGACATGGCTTCGGTCCCAAGAGCACGATCACCATCAACCACGGGACGCCCGCCGCGGTCTCATTCCGGTCCTTCGGTCGCGGGTCCGACCGCGATGGTGACGGCAAGATCCTCGAGAGCGAGGGAGTGCAGCCGACCGACCACAAGGTCTTCAGCGGCGGCAAGATGGTCGCCGATCGACCCAGCCACCAGTCCCTGGTCGGGCTGCGCGACGGCCTCATCCAGACGACGTCCGACGTCATGACGGTGGTGCGGGCGGTCGAGCGGGGTGTCTCGGTGCCGACAACGACCGGCAACGTCGCCCTGGCCAAGACAAAGGTGGAGTACTACGGCCTGTCCTTCGGCGGCATCTACGGCACGATGCTCATGGGCACCGACCCGCACGTGAAGGTCGGCTTCCTCAACTCCGGCGGCGGCCCGATCCTCGACATCGCTCGCGAGTCCGGCTTTCGTGACCTGCTGGCCGCCAACTTCAAAATCACCCACCCGAACCTGTTGAACGGCGGTCCCGGTCTCAACGGGTTCACCGAAAGCCAGCCCGACCCCACCGACGGCCCCAACACCAAACCGGTCCGCGGCTCGTTCCGCATCCGCCAGACGCTGTCCGACGGCAACTGGATGGAACGATCGGGGAGCCCCGAGTCGTTCGCCCCGCTGATCCGGCTGCACCCCCGGTACGCCGCCAAGACCGTCGAGTTCCTCAACGCCTACGGCGACGCGACGGTGCCGAACATCACGCTCGGCAACATCATGCGGGCCGGCCACCTGTTCGACCGGCTGACCTTCTATCGCAACGACAAGTCACCGACCTCCGGGTCGGACCCGCACGGCTTCATGGCCGACCCCACCCTCGCCGGGCGCAGCGGGGCCGAGCAGGAGCTCGCGACGTTCCTGCAGTCCTACGGCATGACCGTCATCGACCCCGACGGCCCGGACGGGATGTTCGAGGTGCCGATCGCCAACCGCAACGAGCTCGAGTGCCTGCACTATGCCGAGCCCCAGAGCGGTCATCCGGCCTATCCACCTGCGGCCGCCGGCACGTGCGGGAAGGTCCGCCACAGCTAACCTGTCCGCCCCTTGCTGCGGTGATGGGAGGCTGAGGTGTGGTCGACGTCGACGAAGAGACGTTCGGGCGCCTGGTCGAGGAGGCGCTCGACAGCATCCCGCCCGAGCTCGGCAAGCTCATGCGCAACGTTGCCGTCGTGGTCGAGGACATGGGCTCCTCACCCAACTTGCTCGGGCTCTACCACGGCGTCCCGCTGACCGAGCGGACCTCGTCCTACGCCGGGTTCCTGCCGGACCGCATCACGATCTACCGGTTGCCCATCACCCGTCGCTGTCGGGACCTGGCGCAGGTTGTCGAGGATGTTCGGCACACCGTCGTGCATGAAGTCGCCCACCACTTCGGCATCTCCGACGAGCGGCTCCACGAGCTCGGGGCTTACTGATGCCCGAGCTGCCTGAGGTGCAGGCCCTCGCCGACTTCCTGACCGAACGCGCGGTGGGGCAGGTGGTCGCGCGTGTCGACGTCGCGTCCATCAACGTGCTCAAGACCTTCGACCCGCCGGTGACGTCCTTGCAGGGTCTCGAGGTGACCGCTGTCGGCCGGCACGGCAAGTTCCTCGACCTCGACGTCAGCGGCGTGCATCTCGTCGTGCATCTGGCGCGGGCGGGGTGGCTGCATTGGCGTGATGCGTTGCCGCCGGCGCCGCCCAAGCCGGGCGGGAAGGGTCCGATCGCGCTGCGCGTCCATCTCGATGATCCCTCGGTCGCAGGGGGCGGACGGTCAGGATTCGACCTCACCGAGGCGGGGACGCAGAAGAAGCTCGCCGCCTACGTCGTCCGTGACCCGCAGGAAGTGCCGGGCGTCGCCCGCCTCGGGCCCGACCCGCTCGCGGACGACTACACGGTCGAGCGGCTGGGCGAGCTGCTCGCGACCGACCGGGCCCAGCTCAAGGGTGTGCTGCGCGACCAGCAGAAGATCGCCGGCATCGGCAACGCCTACTCCGACGAGATCCTGCACGCGGCCCGGCTCTCACCGTTCAAACCGGCGGCCAACCTCACCCCCGAGGAGCTGCAGACGCTCTACGACGCCATGCGGTCGGTGCTCACCGATGCCGTCGAACGCGCCCGGGGTTTGGCCGCAGGCGAGCTGAAGGCGGAGAAGAAGCTCGGCATGCGCGTGCACGGTCGGGCCGGCCAGCCTTGCCCGGTCTGCGGCGACACCATCCGCTCGGTGTCGTTCGCCGACTCGAAGCTCGACTACTGCCCGACCTGCCAGACCGGCGGCAAGCCGCTCGCCGACCGCCGCATGAGCAAGCTGCTCAAGTAGCCGTTCACACACCGACCAGCAGCAGCACCGCCGCGACCAGCAGCCCCACCTCGACCACCAGCACGAACGCGCGCTCACTGATCCGGCGTACGACGTGCCGGCCGACCCAGGCTCCGAGCATGGTGGCCGGCGCCAGCAGCAGCCCCAGCACCAGCACGCGGGCCGACAGCAGGGCACCGATGCCGTAGGCCAGCAGCTTGGCCGCGTGCATGATCACCGCAGAGGCCGCCTCGGTGCCGATGTAGGCCTCCTTGACCAGCCCGCGAGCCAGGAAGAACGGCGCGGTGAGCGGGCCGACGCTGCCGACCAGCGCCGACCCGAGGCCGGAG
>JAVEEH010000105.1 GCA_030840545.1 Frankiaceae bacterium
ACGACGAGACCGAGCAGTTCCTCGACCAGCACCCGTTCGGCCGGCCCGAGGACCAACCGTCAGCCGACGAGCACGACTGACGCCGTCGCAGCCCCAGCCGGCTTTCAGCCGGCGCGGATGACGGCCAGCGCGACGAAGCCGACGGCCCGGACCGAGCGCACCGCCGCTGCCCGTCGTGGCTCGCCGGGGGCGTGCTCGGCCAGGTCCAGGAAGTCAGCGCCGACCCGGTCGATGGTGCCGCTGAGATGGCCGCCGTCCCGCAGCGCGATCGTGACCGGCGAGCGGTCCCGCGCGACGAGCCGCAAGACATAGGCAAGGTCGAGCCGGGACTCGACCACTCCCGTCGCCGCGGGCTCGGCCGCCAACGCGGCCAGGCCGCTCACCCATGAGACGGCCGCCACCACGATGAGTGCGTCCGGCTGACCCGCGGTGGTGAGCAGCAGCCAGTCCGGACCGGCCGAGCTCACCGTGCCCTCGACCGTCCCGACCCCGGTTAGCCCGAGCGTCAGCCGGGCGCCGCGGGCCATCCGGAGCCGATCGGCCAGCCGCAGCCGCGCCACCTCTCGCCGGCTCCGGTCCGCGACCTCACCGGCGAGCTCGGCCTCGTCGGCCGCGTCGAGCTGCGCCTCCAGGTCCGCGAACATCGCCTCCCACCGCACCCGCGCAGTGTCGCACCTCCGCTCGAGATCCAACCGCTGTCAACAGGAAGCAAACGCAGGATATTGACATCAATTGCCCGCACCACTATGCATCCAAATGTCAGCAAACGGAGGTAACCGGTGGCATCGAGCGCACGGACGCGCCTGACCCGAGGCGTCTCGCTGACCGCCACCGCGGTGCTGGCCGGCGGCCTGCTCTGGCTCTGCCGCCCCTCCGCCGTCGCTGGTGCCGGCGGTCCCGAAGCCTCCGTCGTGACCGCGACCGCGTGGATGGGATGGCTGCTCGCCGGTTATCTCGCCCTGTCGGTGGCCGTCACCGCACTCGTGTCCCTGGCGCGCCCGGCCCGGGCCGGCGCCGCCGCACTGCCGGCGGTGCTGTCACCACCGGTCGTCCGGCGGCTGGTCGAAGCCGCGCTGCGGGTCGGCTTGACGGCCGTCGTGCTCTCGGGTCTCCCCGCCGAGGCATTCGCGGACAGCCCGCACCCGCGACCCGTGCCGGCCCGGTCCGACGGCCGACCGCCGCTGTCCTTCTCCCTCGACTGGCCGGCCCTCGCCGCCGGCAACGACGCACCACCCGCGGCCAGGCGGACGACCCGTCCGCCGGCGGCGCGTCGGCCGCTCGTCGCACCGCTGCCCCGGCCTGCCGGTCCCGTCACTGCACGCGACGTGGTCGTCCGGGTCGGTGACTCGCTCTGGACGATCGCCGCCCGGGGGCTGCGCCCACCGGCGACGGCAGCACGAGTGGCCGCTGAATGGCCGCGGTGGTGGGCCGCCAACCGCGGCGTCATCGGCACCGATCCCGACCTGATCCATCCAGGGCAGCGACTCGTCGCACCCACCGACCAGAGGAGCCAGCCATGACCACGGCAACCGCCGGAGCATCGTCAGCCTCGCTGCGGCTGGTGCCCGCCCCCGCTTTCGATCCGCCCTACGACGACGAGGTGCCGAGCGGCGTCCCGGTGATCGACGGCACGCTGGCGCTGGCATTTCCGGTTGCGGTCAGCGCCATCCCGCTGCGGCTGGTGCCACCGGCCGGCGGCCCCGAAGCGGGCGACGGCGACTCCCGCCGCGCGAGATCTGACGCCCCGCTGCCCGACGTGCGCCCGTGGGCCCACCGGCTCGCCCAGGCGATCGTCGAGGTGCTCGCCGGTGCCCGGTCAGCCGCGCAGCTCAGCCAGTTCGCGTCCCTTGACGTGCTCGCGCGTCTGGAGCGGGTCGCCGGCCGACTGGGTGGACGCAGCGGCGGACAACCGGTGCGCCGGCCGATGGTGGTCTCGGTGCGGGTGTGCGAGCTCGGCCCGGCGGTCGCAGAGGCGTGTGCCGTCGTCGCGACCGGCGCTCGGAGCCGCGCGGTGGCCGTGCGGCTCGAAGGCATTGACGGGCGATGGCGGTGCACCGCCCTGGAGATCGGCTGACGGCACCCGGCCCGGCCGGTCAACGGTTGGCTGGGGCTCCGTGGCACCGCTTGAACTTGCGGCCTGACCCGCACGGGCAGGGCGCGTTGCGCGACACCTCGCCGAAGCTCGACCCGTTGGTTGCGCCGCCATCCTGAGCCGGCCCGGACGAGCGCGTCACGCCGCCGTCGCCGTCGACGGTAGGAGCGGAGTACTGCAGACCGGCCGGTCGGTTGGGCTGGCCGAGCACCTGGCCGAGCACGTCGGAGACGCGCTGCCGCTCGTCGCGGGGGGCTGCCTCCGCGGCGGGTCGTGCGTGGTGGCCCGGCTGCTGGCTCTCGATGCCCTCGGTGAACGCCGCGGGCGCGGGTGACGCCACCGGCTCGCCGAGCACGCCGATCTGGGGCTCGCCCATCGGCCCGGGCGGGCCGCCGAAGGGTGACCGGTCGCCGTCGATGTCGACGGCAAGCTCGCCCTCGGGCTCCGGCTGGGGCATGAGCTCCTCGGCCTGGACCTCGAGGTTGAACAGGAAACCGACCGACTCTTCCTTGATCCCCTCCATCATCGCGCCGAACATGTCGAACGCTTCGCGCTGATACTCCACGACGGGGTCGCGCTGGCCGTAGCCACGCAGGCCGATGCCTTCCTGCAGGTAGTCCATCTCGTAGAGATGTTCCCGCCACCGCCGGTCGAGCACCGACAGGATGACGCGACGCTCCATCTCGTGGAGCACCTCGATCGTGAGCTCCTCCTCGCGACGCTGGTAGGCCGCGAGCGCGTCCTGGGTGAGCTCCTCGACCAGGTACTCACCCGACAATCCGCCGCCGGAGCGCTCCTCCAGCTGCTCGACGGTGACGCTGATCGGGTAGAGCTGCTTGAGGCCGGTCCACAAGGTGTCGAGGTCCCAGTCCTCGGCGAAGCCGTCGCTCGTCGCGGCCCGGACGTAGTCGCTGATCACATCCTCGATCATGTGCACGACCTGCTCGTGGATGTCCTCACCGAGCAGGACCCGGCGGCGCTCGTCGTAGATGACCGTGCGCTGCTTGTTGAGCACCTCGTCGTACTTCAGGACGTTCTTGCGGATCTCGAAGTTCTGCTGCTCGATCTGGGTCTGGGCCGAGCGGATCGACCGCGACACCATCTTCGACTCGATCGGCACGTCTTCCGGCAGGTTGAGCCGGTCCATGATCGCTTCGACCATGTGCGCGTTGAACAGCCGCATCAGGTCGTCGCCGAGCGAGAGGTAGAACCGCGATTCGCCCGGGTCACCCTGACGGCCGGATCGGCCACGCAGCTGGTTGTCGATACGACGCGACTCGTGCCGCTCGGTGCCGAGGACATAGAGCCCACCGACACCGACGACCTCGTCGTGCTCGGCGACGACGGCCGCTTTCGCTCCGTCGATCGCCGCCGACCAGGCGGCTTCGTAGTCTTCCGGGGTCTCGACCGGTGACAGCCCCCGCCCGGCGAGCTCGGCCGCGGCCATGAACTCGGGGTTGCCGCCGAGCATGATGTCGGTGCCGCGGCCGGCCATGTTGGTCGCGACCGTGACCGCGCCCTTGCGCCCGGCCTGCGCCACGATCTGCGCTTCCCGCTCGTGGAACTTCGCGTTCAGCACCTCGTGCGGAATGCCGCGGCGCAACAGCAGGCCGGACAGCAGCTCGCTCTTCTCGACGCTGGTGGTGCCGACCA
>JAVEEH010000220.1 GCA_030840545.1 Frankiaceae bacterium
GCACGCTCGGCGCGAGCCGCGCATCGTCGGCGAGGCGCTCGAAGGCGATCAGCTCGCCGTAGGCGAGCACCCCCAGCAGGTCGATCACCGCTTGACGCCGGTCGGCGTCGTTCATGGGATCGGTCCACTCACTCATCGGCGGCACCATATCGGCGTGGAAGTTCCCCGCCGGATAGGCTGTTGCACCTGATGACGGTCCCGCGCTACAGCGCGGGACACATGATTCCGCGGCAGAGCGCGGGTGTCGGGTCCACGAACGGTCTCGGCACGACGAGGAGACTGTTCTGAACCCCGAGACCCAACCCATCCGCCTCAAGACGTTCGCCGACCTCGGCGTCGCGGCTGACATCGTCGATGCTCTGGCCGCGCACAACATCATCAACCCGTTCCCGATCCAGACCCTCGCCATCCCGCTGGCGATCAAGGACCACGACCTCATCGGTCAGGCCCGCACCGGCACCGGCAAGACCATGGGCTTCACGGTGCCGATCCTGCACAAGGTCGACTCCCCCGGTGACGGCAAACCGCAGGCGCTCGTCGTCGTACCGACCCGTGAGCTCGCGACCCAGGTGACACGCGACATCGACATGGCGGGTGCAAACCGCGGCACCCGCGTCCTGACCGTTTATGGCGGCCGGTCCTACGAGCCGCAGCTCGAGGCGTTGCGCAAGGGTGTCGACGTCGTCGTCGGCACACCGGGGCGTCTCCTCGACCTGGCCGGTCAGCGGGTGCTCGACCTGTCGCAGGTGAAAGTGCTGGTGCTCGACGAAGCCGACGAGATGCTCGACCTCGGGTTCCTGCCCGACGTGGAGCGGATCGTTGCGCTGTTGCCGACCAAGCGGCAGACGATGCTGTTCTCGGCAACGATGCCCGGCCCCGTCATCGCCCTGTCGCGGCGCTACCTCACCCACCCGACGCACGTCCGGGCAGAGTCACCGGACGAGAGCTCGATGGTGCCGACGACGAGCCAGTTCGTCTTCCGGACCCATCACCTCGACAAGCCGGAGGTGCTCGCGCGGGTGCTGCAGGCCGATGGCCGCGGGCTGTCCATGGTGTTCACCCGCACCAAGCGGTCGGCCGACCGCATCGCCGCCGACCTGCTCGAGCGCGGGTTCGCGTCCGCCGCCGTCCACGGCGACCTGGGCCAAGGTGCGCGCGAACAGGCCCTGCGCGCGTTCCGCAACGGCAAGGTCGACGTGCTCGTGGCGACCGACGTCGCGGCGCGCGGTATCGACGTCGCCGGCGTCACCCACGTCATCAACTACGAGTGCCCGGACGACGAGAAGACCTATCTGCACCGCATCGGGCGCACGGGCCGGGCGGGCGAGGTGGGCACGGCGATCACCTTCGTCGACTGGGAGGACGGCTATCGCTGGGGCATGATCAACAAGGCCCTCGACCTGCCGTTCCCCGAGCCGGAAGAGACCTACTCCACCTCCGACTACCTCTACGACGAGCTCGAGATCCCGAAGACGGCTACCGGTCGCCTGCCGCGAGCCCAGCGCACCAGAGCCGGTCTCGGCGCCGAGGAGATCGAGGACCTCGGCGAAACGGGTCGGCGCCGCCCGCCTCAGCGGGACAAGGCGGCGGAGGGTCGCCCGCCCCGCTCCGCCAAACCCCGCTCGGGTGACGCCCGCCGGCAGGACAGCCCGCGCCGCGCACCGGACAAGCCGGCCGTGGCCACCGGTGGCGGGGCGCCGAAGGCCCGCAACCGGCGCCGGCGCCGCTTGTCCGGCAGCTCGGAGCCGGACCCCTCGGGCTCAACCGACAGCGGCTGATCGTCAAGCGGCGCTCCTCGGGCACCGATGATCAAGAGTCGGGAGGAGACACCACCGTGGCATTGCGCACCGTGAGCGGCCAGCAGATGGCCGAGAGCGTCGACGACCTCGTGGCCTGGCTGCGATCGCTGTCGGGGGGCCCGGCCATCACTCGGACGGTGGTCGCCCAGTGCACCCGGCCGATGCACGGCGACGATCCCGCGACGTGGTTCTACGTCGAGGCCGACGCGTCAGCCGGTGTCGGCCGGATGCGCTGCCTGGCCTGTGGTGACGCGCGGTCGGTGCTCGACTCGAGCGAGCGATGGACGTTTCCGTCGGCGTGGTCGTGCATCAACTGCCGGCAGTCGATCTCCGAGGTCGTCTTCGGCATCCACGCCGACGACAACGGTCGGGCGAGCTGGCTGGTCATGTGCGTGCGCTGCGTCGAGTGTGGCCATCTGCAAGGCGTCACGGACCTGGTCGTCGACGAGCTCGATGTCGAGGAGCTCGCCTCCTCACTGTGACCACAGTGATGCGCGTTGCGTCTGCGCTCGCGGGCAGCTGGTCAGATTCGAACAGTGAGGCGCGTCCACGAGCCGCGACCGCAGGCCGGGCAGCGCAGGAAGGCGCCGTTGTGACGACGGACCAGGCCGACGGTCGACTCGCGGTCACCGCGACCGACGCCGATCGACAGCAGCAGCGACGGCAGCGCCGCGCGCATCGCCGCGACCGGTGACAACGCTGTTCGCGCACCGCACCGCCCGCAGTCGACGGTGACCGAGCCGGCCGGGCCGGGCAGGTCCGACTCCGGCGTCGTCGAGGAGAACAGCGCCCGTTTGCCCTCGCTGTCGTGCGTGGTGGCGACCGCGCTCTCCGCTGTGGGCACCCGCGTGCGAACCCGATCGAAGCCCTTGCTCATGAGTGCACCGCTTCGGTCGTCGCGAGGTCCATCACCGGAGCATCGAGGTCGACCGATGCCGGCTCGGCGCCATCCGGTGCCGGCTCGGCGCCATCCGGTGCCAGCCCGGCGACGCGCCTCGCCAGCGCGCGATAGCTGGCCGCACCGGGTGTCCGGCTCGCCGTCCGCAGGATCGACCGGCCGGAGGCCGGCGCCTCGGCGAACCGCACCGACTTCGCGATCGGCGGTTCGATGACGGCAAGTCCATAGCGGGTGGAGACGTCCGCCAGGACCTCGCGGGCGTGGGTGGTTCGGCTGTCGAACAACGTCGGCAGCACACCCATCACTTGCAGGTCCCGGTTGGTCAACCGCTGCACGTCGTGCACGGTGTCGAGCAGCTGCCCGACCCCACGGTGCGACAGCGTCTCGCACTGCAACGGCACCAGCACCTCGTCAGCCGCCGTCAACGCGTTGATGGTGAGCACTCCGAGCGATGGCGCGCAGTCGAGCAAGATCACGTCGTACGACGGCCGCACCTCCTCGAGGGCGAGGCGCAGGGTGTACTCCCGCCCGGTCCGGGTGAGCAGCATCGCCTCGCAGCCGGCCAGCTCGATGGTGGCGGGAAGCAGGTCGGGACCGTCGTTGGTGTGCTGGATGGCCATCCCGGCGGACACCCGGCCGAGGAGCACGTCGTGCACCGACAGCTCGACCGTGTCGGGGTCGAGGCCGAGGGAGAAGGTCAGGCAGGCCTGGGCGTCGAGGTCGACCAGCAGCACCCGCTGTCCGAGCTCGGCCAGTGCAGCACCGAGCGACACGACGGTCGTCGTCTTCGCCACGCCACCCTTCTGGTTGGCGACGGCGATCGTGCGGCAGTCGGTCACGATGTGGGTCCCCAGTGTCGGCGGGTGGACATGGCGAGTCTGTGAGACGCGGGACGACCCGGCAAGAGTCTGAGCAACAGGTTCACCCGACCTTTTCCACCCTACCCGTCCTAACCTGCGTGCGTGAGCGTCCCGCCGAGCCTGCAACGGCCCGCCGAGGTTCGCCGGATCGAGCTGCCGGCGCCCTCCGGGCCGCTGGCGGCACTGACGGGCGAGCCACCACCGGGCGTGGCGCCGCGACCCGACGTGCTCCTGGTCCCCGGCTACACCGGCAGCAAGGAGGACTTCCTGCCGATCCTGGCGCCGCTGGCGCGGGCCGGACATCGGGCGACCGCGATCGACCTGCGGGGCCAGTACGAATCGGCCGGCCCGGACGACCCCGCCGCCTACACGGTCGACGCGCTGGCCAAGGACGTGGCGGCGGTGCTGGCGTCGCTCGGCGGCGGTGTGCACCTCGTCGGGCACTCCTTCGGCGGGCTGGTGACCCGACGCGCCGTGACCACCGGTTCCCGGCCGCTGTCGCTCACCCTGCTCGGCTCCGGCCCCGCCGCGCTCGGTGGCCATCGCGCGGCGATCGTCGAGCTGATGCGGCCGGTGATCGCCGAGGGCGGCGTCGCGGCGATCGCCGAGGCTTCCGCGGCGCTCGACCGGGAGGACCCGAAGATGGCCGGGGTCCCCGCCGAGGTGACCGACTTCCTGCGCAACCGCTGGCTCGCGGCCTCCCCGACCGGCGTGCTCACGATGGGCGCCGAACTCGTGACCGCGGTCGACGAGGTCGACGCCCTCGCCGCGACCGGGGTGCCGACGTTCGTGGTCCACGGCGAGGCCGACGACGCCTGGTCGCCGGCCGTGCAGCGGGCGATGGCCGAGCGCCTCGGCGCCGGCTACGCCGTCGTACCCGGCGCGGTGCACTCCCCGGCGTGTGAGGCGCCCGGGCCACTCGTCGAGATCCTGCTCGGCCTCTGGTCCGGCTGACTCGGCGATCCCAGCAGGTCCCGAGGGCCGGCGAGGCGAACTACGCCGACATGAGACGCACACTTCTCACCGGCGCGGCCTCGGCGGTGGCCCTCGTCGCCGCCATGGCTCCCAGCGGCACGGCCGGCACCACCGCGCTGGCGCTGGGAAGCATCGTGCGCATCACGACGCCGGGCACGTCCCTGTGCCCCGCCGAGGGCGAGCCCGAGGTCACGCATACCCGGCTGGGCACCTGGGTTGCCTACAACGACGACCACCAATGCCCGTGGCTGCCGACCCTGACCCGGATCGAAGAGGTGCAGCTGGTCCCCGCCCAGGGGCGGCCGAAGTTCATCCCGCTGGACGCGCCCCAGGGTCAGGTCGTCAGCGGCGACCCCGACCTTTCGCCCGCGCCTGACGGCGGCGTCTACGTCGCCACCTTGTGGAGCGGTGCCGCGCACGAGGGCGCGCTGTCATTGCGAGTGCTGCACGTCGACAGGCAGCTGCATGTCCACGAGCTGCCGACGCCGTCCTTCCACGGCGACAACAACTCCGACGACAAGGAGTTCATCGCCGTCGACTCCGGTCCGGGCAGCCCGTTCGCCGGCCGCCTCTATGTCGTCTGGGACGACTTCTACGCCGGCACGACCGCCTTCCGCGCTTGGGACGGCAAGCACTGGTTGCGACCGGTGGAGCTGCAGAAGGGCGCCGGCGCACCGGACGTCGCGGTCGGACCGGGAGGCATCGTCGCGGCGACGATGGAGAGCACGACCGGCAGCGGCGCCATCGTGCGCGTCAGCCACAACGGCGGCCGATCCTTCGGCCCGCCGATCACCGCGATCCAGGGCCACGAGCCCGGCTCTGCCGACCTCAGCTGCCCGCTTCGACCGACCGTTGGCGTTCGCCAGCGGGCGATGATGGGCGCCCGCCTCACCTTCGACCGGGGCGGCGACCTGCACGTCGTGGCGAGCACCGGCCAGTTCCTGGAGATCGGCGCGACCCAGACGCCGGCCGGGCTGGCGGGCGAGGCGATCGTCCGGCACGCGGTGCTGCGCGGCAACCGCGTGATCCACGCCGAGCAGGTGACGACTCCAACAACCGACCAGCAGTGGGCAGCCGCGCTAGCCGCACTTCCGGACGGTGGCGTCGCTGTCAGCTGGTTGCAGACCAACGGTCCGGGCCACGCGACTTACGACGCCTGGATCGCCACGCAACCTTCGGGCGCGCGTCGGTTCACCGCGCCGCAGCGGCTCTCACCGGCATCGTCGAACTTCCCGGCGGCGACCGAGGCGGTGGGCAACAGCAACTGCTACGGCATTGGCGACTACATCGGCATGGTCACGACCCCACGGGGCGTCGCGACCGTCTGGCCGACGACCGACACCGACATCCCCGGCGTCGACAGCGACGTGCTGCTGCGGCCGGCGCAGACCCACTGACAGCGCCCAGCGCTGACAGGGCGCACTGATGTCGGGGCGCCGCCGCGGTCATGTGAGGCTGAGGGTGTGAGCGACCTCGGCCTGTTCGGCCCGGACAGCGTCACCTGGCGTGTCAACAGCGACCCGATCATGTGGGTGGCCGGCTTGCGCGCGTTGCTGTTGCAGGCGGTGCATCCGGCGGCGATGGCGGGAGTGCTGCGGCACTCGGACTTCCGGGCCGACCCGTGGGGGCGGCTCGTCCGCACCGCGGACTATGTCGGTGTCGTCTCGTTCGGAGGCCGCGACGAGGTCGACGCAATCGGGAGCCGGGTCCGCGCCATCCACGCCAAGGTCCAGGGTGTCGACCCCGACACGGGTGTGCACTACCGGGCGAGCGACCCGGAGCTGCTGCGGTGGGTGCACTGCTGTGAGGTCGAGTCCTTCCTGACGACGTTCCAGCGCGCCGGCGGTGGTCTCTCGCCGGAGGAGGTCGACAGCTATTTCGCTGAGCAGACACGCGCTGCTGCCGTCGTCGGACTGGATCCGGCCGACGTGCCCGCGACGGCGGCGGCGATGTCGGCGTACTTCGAGCGGATGCGACCCCAGCTCGCCGTCGACCGGCGCACCCGCCGCGTCGCCGGCTATGTGCTCGCTCCCCCGATGCCGCGCTGGGTGCGGCTGGCGACGCCGGCGCGGCCGGCGTGGGCCGGCGCCGCGAGCATCGCGGCCGGTCTGCTGCCGCGCTGGGCCCGCCGGCTCTATGGCCTCCCGGGCCTGCCGATGACCGACGCGGCGGCGACGGTGGGGGTGCGGGCGCTGCGAGCGGCGATGGAGGCGGCGCCCCGGCGCTATCGCGAAGGGCCACATCTGCGGGCCGCCCGGGCCCGGCTGCGTCAGTCGTCCGACGATGGCGTGATGTCGGGCGCAAGCCCGGCCCACGGCGCGTAGGCCGCCTTGGCCGCGCGCCCTTCCGGGCAGTGCGCGGAGAAGTCACACCAGCCGCACATGTGACCGGGGTTGGGCGGAAACGCGCTGTCCTCCCCGGAGGCGTGAGCGGCAGCGGCTTCAGCAGCGATGTCCGCTGCTCGCCCCAGGTGGCGGGCGAGTGTCTCGTCGGTGTGTTGCCACTCGATGACGGCACCGGTCGGCAAGTGGTGCAGCTCGACCTTCACGCACTCCCGGCGCATCGTGCGCGCAGCTGCCAGCGCATAGAGCGCTAGTGCCAGCGATCCGCGCGCATCGTCGGTGGTGAGAATGTGGCGACCGGTCTTGTAGTCGACGACGACGAGCTCGTCACCGCGCCGGTCGAGTCGGTCGATCCGACCGGAGACAGCCAGCCGATCGGTGCGCATCGCGACTGTGCGCTCGATGCCGACGGGCTCGGCGTGCGGGTCGAGCGTCTCGACATAGCTCGCCACCATGCCAGCCGCGCGCTCGCGCCACTCTGCCTCTTGCGCGTCGTCACGGAAACCGAGACCGATCCACTTCTCCCGCAACAACCCGGCGGCGGCGTCCGGCGTGCGGCGCTCGACCGGCAGCGACCACCAGGCCGCGAGCGCACTGTGCACCGACGCCCCGACGCTGTTGTGTGCCCACGGTGCACCCTTCGGCGGCGAGGGGCGGTCGACGTAGACGAACTTGTATCGCCGCGGGCAGTCGAGCCAGGTGGTCAGCCGCGACGGCGTGCAGGTGAACAGCCTCGTCGGCATCCCGGTGAAGCCGAGCTGGGTCGCGGACATGGCTGACAGTGTGACCGGCGCCTACGACGAAAGCACGGTGCCGCGCCTGTTCGGTGGACGATCAGGCCTGGTGGGAGAACGCGATGGCCGAGGTGGCGATCAGCTGCACGGCGATGGCTGACAGCAGCAAGCCGGAGATGCGGGTGACGAGCAGCACCCCGCCCTCGCGGATCACCCGCAGGATGACGTTCGCGAAGCGCAACGCCAGATAGAGGACCACGTGGACCGCGAGGATGCCCGCGGTGATGGCCCAGGCGTCGGCGAAGCCGTGGCCACGTCGGACGAACACGATCGTTGCGACGATGGCCCCGGGGCCGGCGAGCAACGGGGTGCCGAGCGGCACCAACGCGACGTTGACGTCGGGCGCGTCCTCCGGGCGATCCTGCTTGCCGGTCAACAGCTCCAGCGCGACCAGGACAAGCAGCAGCCCACCTGCCCCCTGCAGCGCGGCCACGCTGATGCTCAGATAGCGCAGGATCTGTTGACCGAACAGCGCGAACGCCGCGATGACCCCCGCCGCGACGACGACCGCCTGCCACGCCAACCGGCGCCGGGCCCGCACGCTTCGGCCGCTGGTGAGAGCCAGGAAAAGCGGGATCGTCCCGACCGGGTCCATGATCACGAGCAGGGTGACGAAGACCTCGGTGAACAGCTTGAAGTCGAACGCCATGTGCCTCATCGCGCCGACGAGGCTAGCCGGGGCTCAGCCGGTGACGGGTGGTCCGGCCAAGCGGGGGGACAGAGACCCGAATGCCAGCTCGGCCTCCAGGTACCCGTCGCGCAGGTCCGCGTGCGACACCTCGTCGTACATGAGGACGCCGGCAGCGGCCGGCCAGATGAGGGTCCAGAGCCACTGCCCCTTGGCTTCGCCGACGAAGGCCGCGCAGTCGTCCTCGACCGGCAGGCTCCACAGCGCGGTGGGGTGGCCGGCGACCTCGACCTTCGCGTCGGGCGGACCCGCGTCGAAGCCCTCGCCCGGGTCGGGCCCCGGCAGACCGGCGTGCCTCGCACCGAGGCCAATTCCTGGCTCCTCGGCGATGAGCAGGATCTCGGCGGCGCCACCGAGCGGACTCGGCCCGGTCATGCTCGTGACTGTGGCGCGCGCGCCGTCGCGGTCGTCACCGGCGTAACCGAAGCCGCTGCACACCCAACCCGGGGACAAACCGTGGGGCATCCAGACCGGCACCTTGGCGAGGTTGACGACGTGCTCCAGCGCCTCGACCCCTGCATGCGTCAGGACCGAGTAGGGCGGGACGCTGCCGTGGTGCCCGCACTGCCAGGCGCTCGACCACAGGCCGGGCGCGCGTAGCTCACCCCCGCACCGGGGGCAGGTTGGCTCCGGTCGCACAGGGTCACGGTCCAGGGGGAACGCTCCCGCGTCAACCCCTGAGAAGGATCAGATGGTGTCGTCCTCGTAGACCCGTCGCCTGGCGACGGGCTCCTCGACGACTCGACGGGTGACCATCGGCTCCTCGACGACTCGCGTGACGGGTCGACGGACAATGGTGCGCCGACGCACGACCTGGCCGCCGTACCCGCCCCAGCCGCCGACCATGACGGCCACGAGCACGATCACCGCAAGCAGAATCAGCATCAGGATGAGCATCGCTGAGTTTCGCCTCCCTAGGCTTCGACTTTGATGTCCCCTGCTGGCGATTGGCAGAAACCGCAACCGGTCGAGTGCGCCGGTGCGGTGGTGCGTGACGCCGCGGGTCGGCTGCTTCTCGTACGACGTGGACACGAGCCTTCGCTCGGCCTGTGGTCCTTGCCCGGCGGGCGCATCGACCCGGGTGAGTCGGCCGCCGAAGCCGCCGTGCGCGAGGTGCACGAGGAGACCGGGCTCGAGGTGACCGTTGGGCAGCTGTTGGCCAGCGTCGAGATCGGCGACTTCCTCGTGCACGACTTCACCGCGACGGTGATCGGCGGCGAGCTGCGGGCCGGCGACGACGCCAGCGACGTGCGCTGGTGCAGCGACGACGAGCTGGCTGTCCTGGAGCTCACGCCGGGTCTGCTGGCAGCACTGACATCGATGGGTGCCTGAGCGCTGCTAGGTGTTGATCTCCGACTGCGCCAGCGGAGGTTGCTCGACCGTGCAGAACGCACATCGGGTCGCGTCGTAGGGGATCGAGCTCTTGCACTCCGGGCAGACCTTGGTCTGCTTGCCGGGCTCCGTCTCGGGCTTGAAGCGGTCCATCAGCGAGTTCACCGGAATGACGACGAAGTAGTAGAGCGCCAGGCCGATGAGGATCAACGTGAGGACCTTGTTGAGAACGTCGCCGTAGCGGAACTTCGAACCGCCGATCTCCCAGTAGCGCTGAGCGAAGTCGGTCCCCTTCTTGAGGGGAATGTTGATGAGCGGCGTGAGGAAATCGGCGACGAGTGCGTTGACCAGTCCGGTGAACGCCGCACCGATGACAACGCCCGTCGCCAGATCGATGACGTTGCCGCGCAGGATGAACTTGCGAAAGCCACCGATGCCGAGCTTGGCCCGGCTGTGGCGCAGGAACTTCTCGATGCGTTCGGTGGCGTCACGTTCGCTGTCGTCACTCATCGCCGCTGCTCCGTCGTAGTCCCGCTGCGCGCCCCTTCGCCGCGACGACCAGCGCCATCTTGCGTGACGCCTCGTCGATCATCTCGTTGCCGAGCATGACTGCGCCGCGACGACCGCCGGCGTCTGACGTCGAGTGCTCATAGGCAGTGAGGATCGCCTCGGCTCGTTCGTAGTCCTCCTGCCCGGGTGAGAAAATGTGATTGCCAGCCTCGATCTGGTCGGGGTGCAAGACCCACTTCCCGTCGTAGCCGAGTGCGGCCGCGCTCTGCGCGCTACGACGGAAGCCGGCCGTGTCGCGGACCTGCAGATAGGGCCCGTCGATCGCCTGCAGGTCGTGCGCACGCGCGGTCACGAGGATGCGCAACAAGGCGTAGTGATAGGCGTCACCGATCTCGTATCCCGGCGGCTGCTCACCGACAACGAGAGTGCGCATGTTGAGGCTCGCCATGAAGTCGGCGGGGCCGAAGACAAGGGCTTCGGTCCGTGCTGATGCCGAGGCGATCG
>JAVEEH010000266.1 GCA_030840545.1 Frankiaceae bacterium
CGGCCGCGAGGGAATGCGCGCAGGCACGGCCGATGCCGCGGCTCGCGCCGGTCACCAACGCGACCGGCCGGTCCGTTGCGTCCATCGCAGCACTCTAGGGCCGCCGGTTCCACCGCACTTCGGAGGCGCTGCGACCACGACACGCGGCAAATCGGGCGTGATCATGGTCAGACCGGCTCCGAAGTGGCGCCTGCCTGCCCGGACGCGGCTGCGCGTCCTCAGCACTGCGCGAACGTGAGGCGACTGAGGTCGGCAAGCTCGGAGGAGTCGGCGTGCAACAGTCGGCCACCGGCCCTGAAGGCCACGCGCGCCTGCACCCCCGTCTTGCGCGGGCAGTCCGGTCCGAGGCCGAACGACATCGCGACGACCACTCGCGCCGCTGAGACCAACCGGACGGGTTGGTCAGGCGCACCACCGGCGCACCGGCCGCCGCCGATCCGCACCTTGGTCAGCCGCAACGCCGAGCCAGGAGTCAGCAACGTCGCGGACAGCAGCTGAACCGGCTCCGTGCCGAGGTTGGTGACGGCGAACGCCACCGTCAGTCCGTTGCGGTGATCAATGCCCGTGCACCGGGTGAGGTGCTCGAGGAACACTGATCCGCCACCCGCACCTGCCGCACCGGCCGCGGTCGGCGACGAGCCGGGACCCGCCGGCGAGGACGGCCCGCCCGCAGCCGGGGAGGCCACGACACCGGCAGGGTGTTGCGGCCGGTGCGCCAGTACGACACCCACGACGACGAGCGCGACAAGCACGATCGCGACGACGGCCACCGCCCTCGGGCGACGACCCGGCGCGGACGAGACCTGATCGACCGGCGTCGGGTCGGCATCGAGCCGGTCCGGGTCGGGCATCCCTCACCCCCGACGCCGAGTGTGACCCACCCGACCGGCCTCGGCCAGACCGTCGGAGTCGATGCCGCCGCCGTGCGGAATGATCGAACGATGAGTCGCCGAACGATGCCGGCCTATCGCCTGCTCGACTGGCAGCAGCCCGGTTTCGCCGAGGTGCCGGTCCCGGAGCCGGGGCCAGGCGATGTGCGCGTCCGGGTTGCCGGCGTCGGGCTGTGCCACTCCGACGTCCTGTTCCTCGACTCGCCCGCGGGTGTGCTCCCGTACGACGTGCCGTTCACGCTCGGCCACGAGATCGCCGGCTGGGTCGACGAGGTCGGCACCGAGGTCGACGACCTGGCAGCCGGCGACGCCGTCGCCGTCGCCTGCATGTCGCCCTGCGGCATGTGTCGTTACTGCGTCCGCGGCGCCGACAACTACTGCGTCGACAACTGGCGCGGCCGCGGCTTCGGGCGCGACGGCGGCCTTGCCACTTTCATCGTCGCCAGGCGCAAAGAACTCGTCCCGCTCGGCAGCCTCGACCCCGCCGTCGCCGCACCGCTCACCGACGCCGGTGCGACGTCGTACCACGCAGTGCAGCGCGTCCGCCCCAAGCTCCGCGACGACTCCACCGTCGTGGTGATCGGCGTAGGCGGGCTCGGTGCCTACGCCGTGCAGTGGCTGCGGCTGCAGACGACAGCGCGCATCGTCGCGGTCGAGGCCCGCGAAGTGCGGATGAAGGCCGCCGAGACGCTGGGCGCGCACGAGGTGCTGCTCGCCGGCGACGGGCTGTCCCGCCGGCTGCGTGAGGCGGTGGGCCCCGACGGCGCCGATGCGGTGCTCGACTTCGTCGGCACCGACCAGACGCTCAACGCCGCGATCCGCAACGCCGCAACACTCGGGTCGGTCGCCATCGTCGGTCAGGGCTTCGGCACCGCGCCGGTGCGCTGGGGGCAGCTCGCGCACGACTGCGACGTCTTCATTCCGCAGGGCGCGACCATCGCCGAGCTGCACGAGGTCGTCGCGCTCGCCCAGCCCCGGACATCGACCGGCGGGGTGACGATCGAGGTGGAGCAGTTCGCGTTTGCCGACACCCCGACTGCCTATGCGCGACTTCGCGACGGCAGCTTGAACGGTCGCGCCGTCGTCCTGCCCGCTGGCTAGCCCGACGCCGACGCAATGGCAGTGACGGGCTGCGGATCCACGCGGAGGATGCGCGCCGCCCAGCCGGGCATCCACCAGTTCCAGCCGCCGAACAGCGACACGAGAGCCGGGACCAGCATCGACCGCACGATCGTTGCGTCGAGCAGGATGCCGAAGCCCAGCGCCGACGCGAACGTCTTGAGGTCGGTGCCCGGACCGGACGCCAGTGCGATGAACGCCAGGAACAGGATGAGCGCGGCGGACGTGACCAGCCGGCCCGTGCGGCCGATGCCCTCGACGACAGCCTCGTCCGTCGAGCCGCTGCGGCTGTACTCCTCGCGGATACGCGCGAGGATGAACACCTCGTAGTCCATCGACAACCCGAACAGGAACGCGAACACCATCAGCGGGATCCAGAACGTCACCGCACCGGTGGCATGCACCCCGAAGATCGCCTGCGCGCCATGGCCGTACTGCCAGAACAGCACCATGAAGCCCAACGTCGCGGCAAGCGTGATCAGGTTGAGAAGGATGGCTTTGAGCGGCAGCACGATCGAGCGGAACGCGCGGGCGAGCAGCACGAACGTCAGCAACGCGATGATCGTCAGCATCAGCGGGAAGTTGCCGTAGACCGCCTTCAAGAAGTCGATCTGGTCGGCACCGATGCCTGCGACACCGATGACTCCGCTCATCCCCTGGGTCGCTGACTTGACCCGGCGCACCGGCCCGACCGACGACGAGTTGACGGTCTCCTCGTCCGGGATCACTACCACGATGCTTTCCCCGTTGGCCGTCTGACCCGCACCGGTCGCGACCACCGCCCGGTCGACGCCGTCGACGGAGTCGATCCGCGCGGCAACCGCCTGCGCATCGGGAGTCTTGACCAGCACCTCCATCGGCGTGAGCAGGCCGGTGCTCACACCACCGTGCTGCAACGTCTGCAGCGCCTCGTAGGCGTGACCGTTCCTGGCCAGCGAGCTCGACGAGGCGAGCCCGATCTTGATTCCGAGGAAAGACACGAACAGCAGGCCGAGAGAGAGCGCAGCCACACCGGCCGCCACCAGACGGTGCTGCACCACCGTCCGCGCCCAGCGGCTCCACGACCGGCTGGCCTTGTTCTCGTGTCTGATCTTCGGCCAGTCCACCCGCGGTCCGATGCCGCCGAGGATCGCCGGGGTCAGCGTCAAGGTCGTGAGCACGCTCGCCAACGGGATCAGCGCGCCACCGAGACCGATGCTGCGCATGAAGGGCACCGGCAGCACGACGAGCGCCAGCAGCCCGATGGCCACCGTGATGCCGCTGAACACGACCGCTTTCCCGGCGGTCTCCATCGCGATGACGACGGCGTCGTGGTTGTCGCGGCCGTGGTCCCGTTCCTCCCGCCATCTCGTGACGAAGATGAGCGAGTAGTCGATGGCGACACCGAGACCGATCAGCGCGACCAGGAACTCGACGATGAACGACACGTCGGTCAGATAGGTCAGCGGCAGCAGCAGGATGAAGGTCGTGAGGATGGAGACCGCGGCGACAACCATCGGCAGCAGCGCGAGGAACGACGCGAAGACGAAGGCCAGCACGGCCAGCGCGCCGATGGCGCCGAGGCCGACCTCGGCCAGGACGCCGTTGCCGCCGGACGAGTCACCGACAGCCAGCGCGTCTTCGCCGGTCACGCCGACGGCCGCCCCGGGCGGAGCGGCCTTGGTCAGCGCCGCCCTGATGTTGTTGGTCTGCAGCGGTGCCGTGGGGTCGTGGTTGAACCGGTAGAACATCAACGCGTAGGCAGTGCGGTCGTCCTTGGTGCGGAACGCCTTGTCGCCGGTGTTGGCCTCGTCGACGACGCGCGTCTGCGGCACGTTCTGCTGAACCGCGGCGAACGTCTGCCCGACCTGAGTCTCGTTGCCCGTGACGGTCTGCCCGGCGGGCATCGTCACGGTGAGGATGTAGGGCGCCGTCTTGCCGCCGGCGTGGAAGTCAGCGTCGATCTGGTTGGCCGTCTGCGTGCCGGGCTGGCCGGGCAGCGAGAAGTCGATGACCAACCGGCTGTTGGTCTTCTGCGTCAGCGCAACGCCGGCGACCAGCACGAGCAGCCAGCCGACAAGGACCCACCGACGATGCCGGAGGACGAACTCCGCGATTTTTTTCACTCGCAGAACCTATCGGTTGGGTCGGACACGTCGCGATCAGTTTCTGTTGCCGCACTGTGTCAATCGCATGAAGAGAAACTCCCGCTCGACGGCGTTGTCGGTCAGCCGCAGCGCCTCCGCGTAGGCCGTACGGGCCTCCTCCGCCCGCCCCAGGCGGCGCAGGAAGTCGGCCCGGGCGGCCGGCAAGTAGGAATAACCCGCAAGCTGCGGCTCGTCCGACAGCACCGACAACGCCTCCAGACCGGCAGCCGGCCCGTCGCGCATCCCGACCGCAACCGCGCGGTTGAGCGTCACGACCGGCGACGGCCAGACCTGGACCAACACGTCATAGAGGGCAACGATCTCGCGCCAGTCCGTGTCCGACCAGCTGGGCGCCTCGGCGTGCACCGCGGCGATCGCCGCCTGCAGTGCGAACCGTCCCGGCGGCCGGCGGCGCAGCGCCTCGCGGACCAGCGCGGCTCCCTCGGCGATCGCCCCGTGGTCCCACTGGCTGCGATCCTGCTCCTCGAGCAGCAACAACCGGCCGTCCGTCGCGACCCGGGTGGCCCGTCGCGCATCGGTGAGGATGACGAGCGCCAGCAAGCCGGCGACGTCGGAGTCGGTCGGCAACAGCGTGCGCAGCATCCGCGCCAGGTCCAGCGCCCGTTCGACCAGGTCCCGGCGGATCAGGTCGGCGCCCACGGGTGCGGTGTGGCCGAGCGTGAACAACAGATGGACCACGGTCAGCACCGCGTCGATGCGCTCCGGCAGCTCGCTCGTCGCCGGCACCCGGTAGGGAATGCCCGCAGTCGCGATCTTCTTCTTGGCGCGCGTGATCCGCGCCGCCATCGTTGCCTCGCTGACCAGGAACGCCCGCGCGACCTCGACCGTGGTCAGGCCGCACAGCAGCCGCAACGTCAACGCGACCTGGGCCTCGGGTGACAGCGCCGGGTGACAACACGTGCAGATCAGTCGCAACCGGTCGTCGGGGATCTCTTCGACGTCGAGGTCAGGGGCCGCCTCGACCGGATCGGTGAGCAACAGCGGCAGCGAACGGCGCAACGTCGCCTCCCGGCGCATCAGGTCGAGTGCCCGACGCCGGGAGACCGTGGTCAGCCACCCGCCCGGACTCGCCGGCACCCCGCGCCTCCCCCAGTGCGTCAACGCCTGCGCGAACGCGTCCTGGGTGCACTCCTCGGCGAGGTCGAGGTCGCGGGTGACGCGCACCGTCGCGGCGAGCACGAAGGCCCATTCGCGACGGTGCGCATCCGCGACCGCAGCCGCGACCTCGGCGGCGCTCGTCGTCGTACCAGCGTCCGTCAGTCGAACACCATCACCGGACGGACCTCGACGCCGCCGAAGCGCGCCGGCACCTGCTTGGCGATCGCAATCGCCTCGTCGAGGTCGGCCGCCTCGATGATGTAGAAGCCGCCGAGGGCTTCCTTGGTCTCGGCGAACGGGCCGTCAGTGACGGCCACCTTGCCCGCGGCATCCGTGCGGATCGAGGTCGCGCTCGACACGGGCTGCAAGGCGTTGCCGCCGCGCAGCTTCGCGCCGTTGGCCTCGCCGAAGGTCATGTGCTCCTTCATGACCTGCTCGCCCACCTCGGCGCCGCCCTTGGCAAAGCCGGCTTCGTCCTCATAGATCAGTACGACGTACTCAGCCATCTTGTGCGTCCCTTCGCTCCTGGCCCGGCTTCCGAGCCTCACACTCTCCCGACGATCGGGAAAGCGCCAGATCGACAGCGTGGCGAGGTCCGCTTGCCGGACGGTACGGTCGCCCTATGAGCACGTTCATCACCCGCCTGGAGCCGAGCGGGAACGGCCCGCGCCTCGCGGTCAAGGACCTCATCGACGTCGTAGGGGTGCCGACCACCGCGGGTTCACGCGCGCTCGAGCGCTCGGCCCCGCCGGCGGCCCGCGACGCCGCGTGCATGGCCGGTGCGCGCGCCGCCGACGTCCGCGTCGTCGGCAAGACCAACCTGCACGAGCTGGCGATGCTGCCGCTGGGGACGAACCCGTGGTTCGGCACGCCCGCCAACCCCTTCGACCAGGCGCTCATCCCGGGCGGCTCGTCGAGTGGGTCGGCGGTCGCCGTCGCAATGGACGAGGCCGACGTCGCCTACGGCTCCGACACGGGCGGCTCGGTCCGCATCCCCGCCGCGTGCTGCGGCGTCGCCGGCCTGAAGACGACGCACGGACGCATCCCGCTCGAGGGCGTCTGGCCGCTGGCTCCGTCGTTCGACACGATCGGGCCGCTGGCCCGCGATGTCGGCGGCCTCGAGCTCGGGATGCAGCTGCTGGAGCCGGGCTTCACGGCGGC
>JAVEEH010000295.1 GCA_030840545.1 Frankiaceae bacterium
TGCCTCGGCGCTGCTCGCCGAGCTCGGCGACGCCCTCGCCGGCCGACCCGACGCCGGCGACGCGCTGGCACTCGACTGACCATCGCGGCATAGAGCCCCTAGAAGGGCCGCATGACGCGATTGGTCAGGCGTTGGCGACTGCCTTCATGAACGCGTCGAGCTCGTCGCGCAGGTGGTCGCCGAGGCGGCGCAGGTCCGGCATGAAGTCGCGACATGACTGCAGGCCGACCGAGAAATTGTCGCGGTAGCTCCACGCCGTCATGTTCAGCCCGAGGACACGGGTGATCGGTCCCATCGAGCGGACCGCGACGACGGGGGCGCCGCCGAGCGACAGTGGGCGCGGTCCACGGACGTTGGACACGATGGCGTTGAACGCCGGGCGCTTGGCCAGGCGTTCGGCCATCGACAACGCCTTCAGTGTCATCACGCCGAACAGCAGGTAGTAGTCCTGCCACACCGCAAACAGCTCGATGTCGCCCTTCGCCCATTCGCGGGCCGCGTCGAGGCTGGCCTTGACCGGACGCAGCCGTTCGACCGGATCGGCCACATCGGTGCCGAGCGAGACATACCAGTACGACGTCCGGTTGCCGAAGTTGTCCTGCTCGTCGTCGTGCCGCAACGACACCGGATGCGCACAGTTGAGGCAGCGGTCGTGCTCGTCTCCGTGCTCGGCGAGGTAGCGCCGGATCGCTCCGCCGCACAGCGTGACGAAAACCTCGTTGACCGTCGCTCCGGTTGCTTCCTTCAGCGTCTTGATGTCGGCGAACGGCACGGTGACGTCGGCATAGATCCGGTCGGGCAGCGGCCAGCGGTTGAACCTGGTCCGTGGCCCGGACAGGGGGTTGACCGGTGCGGTCCCCCCCTTCTTGCGCGACATGTTGTCGCGTACCGACACGGCCGTCCGGCGCGCGACTTTCGGGAACTTCGCATAGAGGCGGGCCTGCGAGCGAAGCGCAAACGCGACGAGCTGGGCGCGCGAAGGTTCGGGCTCGGGGTGCGGCGGGGGTTCGTCGAAGACGAGCGGCTCGGCACCGTCGAAAGCAAGCTCGAAGAACCGCACGCTCGCCTGGCCATCCATGATCGCGTGGTGGAGCTTGAAGACGAGGGCGACAACTCCGCCGCCGAACGCGTCGGGATTCAGCCCCGCGACGTAGGTCAGATCCCACAGCGGCCGGTCGCGGCGGAGCCGCTCGCTGGCGATCCGCGAGACAAGCTCGTCGAACTGCTCGGCGCCACCAGGGGCGGGCAGCCGTTCGACCCGGACGTGCCGCTCGACGTCGATGGGACCGGCGTCGATGAACACCGGGCGGCCGAGCCCGAACGGGATCTTCAGCACCTTCCATCGCAACGGCGGGATGCGGACCAGGGTCGTGCGCGCCCACTCCTGCACCTGCTCCGGCGACGGTGCCCCATCCGGGCCTGCGCCCAGCACAGCGATCTTGATCGTGTGCATGTGCTGCTCGTCAGTCTCTTCGAGCACGTGCATGGCGTCGACGCCGCTCAGCTGCCGCATCACTGCGCCCCGGCCCGGACGCCGGCCACGCCGCAGGCGATGAACGCGTCGGAGACGAACCTTCGGCTGGCCCCGACGTTGTTCGCGATGTGCCCCCCCTGCAACCACAGGATCGTGGGTCGCTCCCAGTGCTGCCACAGGGCCAAGGCCTGCTGCGGGGTGACCAACCGGTCGCCGACCGCGGCGTAGAGGAAACGCCGGTCGACCGGCAGTCGCGGCGCGAAGGACAGCGGTGACGCGAGCCGGCTGAGCGTCCGCGACGCGTCGTCGAGAACGTGGCTCGCCGCGACCGCCTCCTCGCCCCAGTGGGCGCGCACCGTGTCGGCGAGCATCGTCGACAGGTCAGCCGTCGGCACGCCGGCGACCACGCCGGCGAGGGCGGTGTCGAGACCGGCGAGCATCGCAGCGACATGTCCTCCCAGTGAGACGCCGAACACGCCGATCGTCTCAGCGCCGCCCGCTCGCAGCCAGCCCAGCAGGGTCCGCGCATCCCACACCGCCTGCGAGACGCCGAGGAAGTTGCGGACCGGGTCGACGCCGGGGAACGGGCGTCCGCCATCGCGGCCGCGTGGTCCGTGCATCGGCAGCACCAGGTGGGCCACGTTGACCTGGAGGTCGTGCTGCAGGCGGAGGCTGCCGAGCAGTCGCAGGTCGCGCGGCTCTCCCATCCGGTGCCCGTGCAAGACCAGCGCCCATGGCCGGGGTTGCTCGTCGGCACGCAGCAGATAGGCGTGCGCCGTTCGGTTCGCGACCTCGTCGTCCCACTCGACCGCTCCGGTCAGGCCGGCAGCCGGCACGTACCCGCTGGCATAGGACAGGTGCTCGAAGTCGCTGCCGAACCGACGCCGGCGGCTGAGGCGGACCTCCGTCGGCGCACCTGGCGACGGGTGGGCGAGCAGCGGTTCGTCGACCACGCCGGCCGAGCGGAGCCGCGCGACGGCGTCGGCAGTGGCGGCGAGCATCTCGTCGGTGACGCGCTCGCCCCCGCGTCGACCGATGAGGTAGGCCGCCGACATCGCCAGCTCGTCGACGGCAACGGTGGCCCAGGCGAGCGGGTTGGCGGCCAGCGGTGGCACCGCGTTGCCGGCCCTGGCCGCGTCCCGCGCGAACGTCACCGAGCGGGGAAGGACGGCGCCGAGCTCGACCCACCAGGGGCGCTGGGAGGCGGCGGCGGGACACATCAGAGCCCTCCTCCACCTCGGTGCTGCTACGTTCGGCGACCGAAACTGACGGGTCGTCAGGAGGATGGCATGCCGCTCAACCGCGCGTTCATCGGGCGGTCCTATCGCGCCGGCGGCACCTTCGAAGTGTCGCGCGAGCACATTCGGCGGTTCACCGAGGCCATCGGTGACGCCAACCCCGCCTACGTCGACCCGGACGCGGCGAAGAGTCTCGGCCACCCCGACGTGATCGCGCCGCCGACGTTCCTCACCACCGTCGGTCTGAGTCTCGCTGACGGCAACGGGCCGCTGTCCGACCCCGAGCTCGGGCTCGACTTCGGGCGCGTCGTGCACGGTGAGCAGCACTACGTGCACCACCGTCCGGTCCGCCCCGGTGACGTCCTCAGCTCGACGACGACGGTCGTCGACATTCGGGACGCGGGCGCCAACGAGCTGATGACGATGGAGACGGCGATCGTGACGACCGAGGGCGAAACCGTCTGCACCGCCCGCAATGTGATCGTCTCGCGCGGGACCGCCGCCGCGACCTGACCGGCAGCCTAGGCTTTCGCCATGAGCGATCCGCTGCCCAGCTCCGAGGACCTTCTCGCCACCCAGCAGGCCATCGCGGAGCTCGCACACCGCGCCGCCGCAGCGTCGCCCGCGCAGGGTTGGAACGCCGGGCAGGTGTGCGCCCACCTCATCTTGAACAACGGGCTGTTCATCGAGACGGCGCGCAACGTCGCCCAGGGCGGCCCGCGTGTCTACGACAACGAGAGCAGCGTCGGTGACGGCGCCACCGCGGCTCTCGCGGCAGGGGCCGGAGCCGTCGGAGTGCTTGCGGAGTGGCTCCGCCAGAGCGTGACTGCCTACGTCGACCTGTTGACGACTCTGCCCGACGACGTGCTCGACGCCACCGTCACGACGACGATCCGCCATGCCGGCGGCCTCCTCGTCGACCAGGAGCCGCGCCGGCTCGGCGACCTGATGGTCGGGCAGCTGACGTTTCACGCCGGCATGCACCTGGAGCAGGTCCGCCAGCTCGTCGGCTGACGCAACGCGGAAATGCGGGCTAGGCGTTCTTCACCGCGGTGAGCAACGCCGTCAGCGTCTCCTTGGCGTCGCCGAACAGCATCGTCGTCTTCGGGTCATAGAGCAGCACGTTGTCGATGCCGGCAAAGCCGGGACGCATCGACCGCTTGAGGAACACCACGGCTCGCGCCTCGTCCACGTTGAGGATCGGCATGCCATAGATCGGTGACCCGGGCGAGTCCCGCGCGGCCGGGTTGACGACGTCGTTGGCTCCGACGACGAGCACGACGTCGGTGACCGGCAGCTGAGGGTTGACGTCGTCCATCTCGCGTAGCTGTTCGTAAGGGACGTTGGCCTCCGCGAGCAGCACGTTCATGTGTCCTGGCATCCGGCCGGCGACCGGATGGATGCCATAGACCACCTCGACACCGCGCGCCTCGAGCATGCCGGCGAGCTCGTGCACCGTGTGCTGCGCCTGCGCCACCGCCAGGCCATAACCCGGTACGACGACGACGCGACGCGCGTAGGCCAGCAGGATGGCGACATCGTCCACGGTGCCGGTGCGCACCGCACGGTCACCGACATCGGCGCTGACGGACGCCGTGGTGGGTGTGGCGGAGATCGCGCCGAACAGGATGTTGGACAGCGGGCGCCCCATGGCCTGGCTCATCATCCGCGTCAGGAGCGTGCCGGATGCACCGACCAACGTGCCGGCGACGATCAGCAACGTCGTGCGGAGCACCGCACCGGTCGCAGCAACTGCGAGGCCGGTGAACGAGTTGAGCAACGAGATGACCACGGGCACATCGGCACCACCCACGGGCAGCACGAACAACACCCCGAGCGCGAGCGCGACCACGGCGAGCAGCACTGCCGCGAGGACGCTGCGCTCAGCCAGCCCCCACACGACCAGACCGACCACCGCGGCACCGAGCGTCGCGTTGATCAACCGCTGAGCCGGCAGCACGATCGGCCGGCCGGTCATCAGCTCCTGCAGCTTGGCGAACGTGACCACGCTGCCGGTGAACGACACGGCACCGACAAGGGTGCTGAACAGCACCGCGGCCGCCGTGCCGATGCCGGCATGCGCCGACGACCGGTCGAACTCCGCCAGCGACACCAACGCCGCCGCGGCCCCGCCGACACCGTTGAACGCAGCGACCATCTGCGGGATCGCGGTCATCTTGACCGACCGCGCGGCGGGCAGCCCGATGGCCGTGCCGACCGCCAGCGCAACGACAATGAGCCCGATTCGATGCAGGCCAGGGAGGGCGAACGTCGCCCCGACCGCGAGCACCATCCCGAACGCACCGACCAGGTTGCCCACGCGAGCACCACGCGGCGACGACAAGCCCTTCAGAGCGACGATGAAGCACACCGCGCAGACGAGATACACCAGCTCGACGGTGTCGCTCCGGCTCATGGCCGCCGACCCTTGCCCTTGAACATCTCCAGCATCCGGTCGGTCACGACGAAGCCGCCGACCGCGTTGACCGTCGCCAGGACCACGGCGATGAAGCCGAGAGTCACCTGAGCGGCGCCGTGCCCGGTGCCGAGGATGACCATCGACCCGACGAGAATCACACCGTGGATGGCGTTGGCGCCTGACATCAACGGGGTGTGCAAGGTGCTGGACACCTTCGAGATGACCTCGAAGCCGACGAACACCGACAACACGAAGATCGTGAAGAGGCCGAGTGTCGTCTCGGTCATGGCTGCATCACCTCACCGCTGCGGGTGACGCAGCAGTCCGCGACCACCTCATCGTCCCAGTCGGGGTCCAACCGGCCGTCGCGGATGAGCAGCAGCAGCAGGTTGGCGACATTGCGGGCATAGAGCGCGCTCGCGTGCACCGGGTAAGCGGACGCGGCGTTGCGCGGGCCGACGATCGTGACACCACCGACGTCGATCGACTCGCCGGCTCTGGTCAGCTCGCAGTTGCCGCCTCCCTCGGCGGCGAGGTCGACGATCACCGATCCGGCGCGCATCGCGTGCACCATGTCGGCGCTGACCAGCCGCGGAGCCGGACGACCCGGCACGGCGGCCGTCGTCACGACGATGTCCGAGCGGGCCACGTGTTCGCCGATCACGTCCCGCTGCCGGGCGAGGAAGTCCTCGGACTGCACCCGGGCATATCCGCCGGCGCCCTCCTGGCTGTCGAGGCCCAGGTCGAGGAACGTCGCGCCGAGCGAGCGGACCTCATCCGCCGAGGCCGCCCGCACGTCGTACGCCGACACCACCGCGCCCAGCCGGCGAGCCGTCGCGATCGCCTGGAGCCCCGCGACTCCGGCACCCAGCACCAGCAGCTTGACCGGCGCCACGGTGCCGGCCGCCGTCATGAACAGCGGGAACATCCGCGGCGCGGTCGCGGCGGCGAGCAGCACGGCCCGATAGCCGGCGATCAACGCCTGTGACGAGAGCGCGTCCATCGGCTGCGCGCGGCTCAGCCGGGGCACGAGGTCGAGGCTGAACGACGTGACCGACCTCGCGGCGAGTGCGCGCACCGTGTCGCCGTGCACCCACGGCTGCAGGAACGACAGCGTGGTGGCTCCAGCGGCGAGCTGCGCTACGTCGCCGACCGGCAGCGGCTGCACGGCGAGCACCACATCGGCCGACCGGAGCAGCTGGCTCCGTTCGAAGACGATGTCGGCGCCCCGCGCGGCCAGCTCGTCGTCGGTCACGTGGGCGGACAGGCCAGCCCCGGCCTGGACCGCGACCGAGCAGCCCGCGGCGGTGAGGGTGGCCACCGTCTCGGGCACCACCGCCACCCGACGCTCACCGTCGGCGGTCTCCTGGGCGACGACGACCCGCACCTGTCGACCGTAGATGTTGAGGGTGACGAACCCCGTCTCATTCCGGCCGTGTCAGGGCGGAATGAGACGCGCTCAACCTGGCAGGCGGGTGACCGAGAAGACGGCGGCGGAGGCGACCGGCAGAGTCAGTGACAGCCCGCGGGCCAACGACGCGCCGCTGAAGGTGCCGTAGGCGGCACCGGAGCGGACATCGGTCAGCAGGTAGTCGGCCTGCGGTCGCACCCCGGCGAGGGCGATGCGCTGGGTGGCCGCCGCGCCCGGCTGCCGGAAGGCGAAGAGATAGCCATCGGTGCCGTTCCACGGCTCGAACGCCGCCCAGGACTTGCCGTCGATCGGGTCGTTGGCGGTCAGCTCGTAGACGGCCGGGCCGAACGACGCCCGGTGCGCGCGATACCAGCGGATCCACCAGACCGTCTCCTGTTGCTGGGCCGGCGTCAGCAACGTGAGGTCGGACCAGAACGTGATGTGGGTGAGCATCGCCAGCGGGAACAGGAAGTCGACGCCGCCGACCCCGTCGTACGGCGACGTCAGCGTGCCGTCGAACAACCCGGCACCCAGCGACCAGCTCGGCACCCACGGGGCCGCAGACCACACGTCGTGCAGCAGCTTGGCGACGGGTCCGCTGCCGTGCAGGTGACCGTTGTCGAACCAGCTCGGACCGATCTGCGCGGACTCGAAAGGCCACGAGCGTTGGTCGTTGGTCTCGTCGAGCTCGAAAGTCACCCGCGGGTTGTCGGCCTGCATCCGATGCACGATGTGAACGAACGCGGCCTCGTAGTCGGCGTAGTCGCGTGGCCCGCAATCGACCCAGGCCATGAAGTCGAACTTGAACTCGCGCACCTGGTCGGCGCGCACGAGGCGGTCGACGACCCCGACGATGTAGTCCTGGAACTGCGGGTTGGTCGCGTCCCAGACGCCGAGACCGGCGTCGTCCTGCACCTGAGCGGTGCCGTCGCCGACGGGCGCGCAGGCCCAGTCCGGATGGGCCGCGTAGGTCGTCGAGGCGCCGTTGAACTCCACCGGCGACATCCACAACCCCAGCTGCAACCCCTGGCGGTGCAGGTAGGTGACGAAGTCGGGGGTGCCGTCGTGGTTGGCGTCGGGGAAGCGGGCGGGGTCCCACTGCCAGTCACCGCTCTCCCCGCCGGCGCCCCCCTGCCACTGGTCGTCCAGCATGAACGTCTCGATGCCGAGGCGCTTGGCGGCGTCGACCTGCTTGCGCAGGTTGAGGTCGCTCATGCCGGACCCGTGACTCCAGGGATGGAACGAGTTGATCCCGACCGTACGACGGAACAACGGCTCAGCCGCCCCGACGAAGTCCGTCGCGAACGTCGCCGCGGCCTGCTGCGGTCCGCCGGAGTAGACGCCGACGTAGGACGTGCCCAGGTCGAGCGTCCCGAACGGCGGCAGGGTGCGCGCGCGGACCGGCACCGGGTAGGCCGGGTTGTCCAGCCGGTTGTAGCTCGGTGGCGACGTCTGCAACGGGCCGTAGTCGAACAGGTCACGAGCCCAGTCGACGCCGGCCCAGGATCGACCGGTCGCGTCGCGGCCGACCCGGCTCATCACTCCCCCGCGTCGTTGCGACACGAGGAAGAAGCCGGCGTCGGCGCCGATCCGCAACACCTCGCCCTCGGTGTCGAACGCGCCGGGCGGATGCGCCACCTGCCGGTAGTCGTCCCGCCAGTCGCTGCCGCCGTGGAACGTCTGCACCTCGGCGGGCAAGGTCGCGTCCGCAGCCGTGATCTGGTCGAGCGTGTAGGACGACACTCGCGCGGCGGGTCCGTCGGACCGAAGTGTCGAGGTCGTCTCGAGCACCGCAGCGCCGGGATGCAACGTCACCCGACGGTCCAGCTCGATCGTCGCCGCGGAGCCGGACGCGAGCAGATAGCGGAACAGCAACGCCGCGCCGCGCCCCGACGCCGGGCGCCCCGGCAGTCGCACCGGTCGCTCGGGCACGACGCCGGCCAGGACCCAGCCTGACGTCGACGACGTGGGGACACCGTCGATCGTGAGCGCGAAGTCCGCTCCCGCCACGGCCCAGTCGGCGCGGCCCGCGCCTGCGAGGGCGGTCGTCTGCACGGTCCCGCCGGCGCCGAGGGCCCAGGTGCGCGTGATCCGGTGGTTCGTCAGACTCGCACTGGTCGCCGTGACCGAAGCCGTGACCCCGCCGGCCGAGAAGGACGGGTGCGACCAGGTCGGGCCGGCTGCCGCTACCGACGCCGGCAGCGCGACCGCCAGGGCCGCGAGCACAGCGATGCGGCGAGGCTTCACAGCCGTCCGGTTTCGCGGCGGCTCCCTCGAGTCCTGTGCACGGCCGTCCCAGAAACGCCATCCCGATCTGGGTGCCGTTCACAAGGCGACCGGTGCAGGACCGTCCGGCTGCGGCGGCGAAGCCTCCACCGTGCGCACCGTCCGCAAGAGCCACCTGGCTGTCGTCACCGCACTGATCGTGGCCGCGACTCCTGCGCTTGCCAGCGCCGCGCACCGCCACAGCGGTCCCCGGCCCCCAGCCGGCTTCTGGGTCGCCGGCGACCTGCACGTGCACACCATCTACGGCCACGACACCTGCATCACACCGACGACCGCCTGGGACCCGAGCAGCACGGACCGGGCCACCCGCACGTCCTGCGGCGACGCCTACACGGTGAGCCTCACGCCGGCGCAGCGACTCGACGAGGCAGCCAACCGCGGTCTGGACTTCGTCGCGATCAGCGACCACAACAACGTCGTCAACCAGAGTGATCCGGAGGTGCTCGCCTGGACGAAGGCGCATCCCGGCTTCGTCGCCGTGCCGGCCTATGAGAACTCGCAGCCCGGCCACGTGCAGATGCTCGGTGCCCGGTCCTGCTACGGCAACACCGGCGCGGTCCCCGGCACGACAATCGAGTGCGACCGAGCCGTCACCGACACCTCCGCCGCGGGTGAGGCCGCGCTCGCGGCCGGGCTCCGCGCCGACGGCGGTGTTTTCCAGGTCAACCACCCGAGCGACCTGAACTGGCCGTCCCGCTATGGCCACACCGTCGTCCCGGACACCGTCGAGGTGTGGAACATCGGCCCGTGGGCCTACCAGCACCCGTTCCCCGCGAGCAACGACAACGACTTCTCCCTGCAGTGGTACGACGGCTTCCTGCGCAACGGCGACGAGGTCGGTGTCACCGGTGGCAGCGACACCCACTGGGTCACCACCGATGCGGCGCAGGGTGTCGGTGACCCCACGACGTGGGTGTTCGTGAAAACGCTGTCACTGGGCGGACTCCTCGACGGGTTGCGTGCGCACCACACGTTCGTCTCGGCTCTTCCCCCGATCCTGGCGGGGCCGCAGCTGTTCCTCGAGGCCGACCGCAACGGTGACGGGGTCTACGAGGCGATCGCCGGCTCGGAGACAAAGGCACGGGCGACGTTCCGCGTGCGCACCGCGCACGCGGTGCCCGGCAGCGTCCTGCGCATCGTCACCGACACCGGCACCATCGAGATCTCGATGGGCGCCGACACCTCTTACACGTTCAGGCCCGGGACCGGCGGTGTGCCGGCAGCGACCCAGTTCGTCCGCGCCGAGCTCCTCGCCCCGGACGCGAGGGCCCAACGGCAGGCGGCGTGCGACCCGGTGGTCGGCGGGCAG
Organism: Frankiaceae bacterium; assembly: GCA_030840545.1. Classification (GTDB taxonomy): domain Bacteria; phylum Actinomycetota; class Actinomycetes; order JAFAQI01; family JAFAQI01; genus JAFAQI01. The sequence goes on from JAVEEH010000295.1 coordinate 10,138, forward strand.
ACGACGGTCTGCCACGACGACCTCGGCATGGAGTCGCTCAGCTCGCCCGTCTTCATCCGCTGAGCCGGCGGGCAGCCAGAGCCGCTCCCAGCAGCTGGAGTCCGCGCGACGTGGACGGGTCGAGCCCGGTCAGCTCCACGATCCGGCGGAGCCGGTAGTCCAACGTGTTGGGATGGACGTGCAGCGCCGACGCCGTCCGGCGGCGGTCCAGGTCGTTGGCGAGGTAGACGTCCAGCGTGTGCGGCAGGTCGGGGTTGCGGTCGATCGGGTTCAGCAGCCGGGTCAGCTCGACGAGGGCATCGCTGGGCCGGGTCAGCTGGTATTCCAGCAGCACGTCCCGCAGCAGGTAGCCGCCGGCGGGCCACTGCAACCGCAACGCGAGACGCACGACGTCATGGGCTTGGGCCGTGGCGCGGGCAATGTCGGCGGCACCGAGGGCGACCGCACCGCCGGCGAGGACGACCGCCCCGACGGACTCCTGGAGTCGACCGACGAGCTCGGGCAGCCGGGCCGATGCCTCGGCGGTGGTCTCCGGGGTCGTGGGGATGAGCACCGCCCCGCCGGCGGGTTCGAGCAGGGCGAGCACCGGTTCGCCGGCGAAGTCGTCGAGGGCGCTCTGCAGCCGGCGTACCTTGCGCCGCGACGCGATCGCGGCGCCCACGCCCCTGTCCGCCTCGTCGGCGTGCGACCCGACCCGCAACGCCACGACCAGGTAGGCGGGCGCGATCGCGGTGCCGAGCCGAGCGGCGAGCGCGTCGGCGGGTTCACCGGTGAGCAGCGCTGAGGCGAATGCGCGACGGGCGTCGCGCTCCTCGCCATAGATGATCTGCTGTTCCTCCAGATAGGCGGCCGCCACCGCGGCGGTGACCTGCTGCACATAGCGCAGCACCCGCGCGCCGGCCGCGATCAACGCGTCGGTCTCGTCCGGCTGGGCGTCGTCGACGAGCGCCTGCCAGCCGATCCGGCCACCCACGTGGTAGGCGGTCAGCACGGCGTCGAGCGGCACCCGCTCCTCGGCCCGGCGGGCCGCCGACGTGCGCACCTCGGCCAGCTCGTCGACGGTCAGCAGCCGGTCTTCGCTCAGCCCGGCGAAGAACAACCGCAGGTTGGCCGTCGTGATCTGCAGGATCTCGCCCTCGAGCTGCTCGCGCGGCAGGAGCGAATAGAGCGGGATCTCCTCGACGAACGTGCTGATCATGCGGCGGGCCAGTTTGGGAACCGTCCGCTCGACGCGGCGGTAGAGCGCCGGGACCTCGGGCGGCTCCGCGGTGCGGGTTCGTCGCGGCGTCGGCACGACGACATTGTGCTCCGTCACAAGCGAACGGGACGAACCGGCTAACGTGCCACCCATGCTCGCCGTCACGTCGACCGGCCACGGTGACCCCGATGTGCTCGGATGGGGCGAGGTGCCCGACCCGGAGCCACGGGCCGGCGAGGTCGTCATCGACGTCGTCGCCAGTGCGCTCAACCGGGCCGACCTGTTGCAGCGGATGGGCTTCTACCCACCGCCGCCAGGAGTGTCGGACATCATCGGGATGGAGTGCAGCGGACGCATCTCGGCGCTCGGCGACGGTGTCACGGGCTGGCGGGTGGGCGACGACGTCTGCGCGCTGCTCGCGGGCGGCGGCTACGCCGAGAAGGTCGCGGTCCCGGCGGGCCAGGTCATGCCCGTCCCGGCCGGCGTCGACCTCGTAACGGCGGCGGCGCTGCCGGAGGTGGCCTGCACGGTCTGGTCCAACGTCGCCCAGGTCGGCCGGTTGGGCGGCGGCGAGGCGTTCCTCGTGCACGGCGGCGCCGGCGGCATCGGGACGATGGCCATCCAGGTCGCGGCCGCGCTCGGCGCAACCCCGGTCATGTGCACGGTGGGCAACCCGGACAACGCCGCCCGCTGCCGGGAGCTCGGTGCCGACGTCGCCGTCGACTACAGGAACGAGGACTTCGTCGAGGCGACACGCGCGGCGACCGACGGCCGCGGGGCCGACGTG
>JAVEEH010000296.1 GCA_030840545.1 Frankiaceae bacterium
CCGGCGACCGACACACCGGCTCCGGACGAAGACGCTCCCGCCGGGTCCTGACCCGGGACGTCGCACCACCGACGTACGACGACGTACGAATCGAACCGAAAGAGATTGACATGGCAATCGCTGCTGCAGATGTGAAGAAGCTCCGGGACTCGACCGGCGCCGGGATGATGGACGCCAAGCACGCACTTGAAGAGGCCGATGGCGACTTCGAGAAGGCGACGGAGATCCTGCGGGTGAAGTACGCCGCCAAGGTGCAGCAGCGAGGTGAGGAGCGCACGGCGAGTGCCGGTCTCGTCGCGGCTGCCGAGGGTGCCATGGTGCAGCTCAACTGCGAGACCGACTTCGTGGCCAAGAACGAGGAGTTCCAGCAGCTTGCCGCCGACATCGTGGCCCACGCGGCAGCCGCCAAGCCGGCCGACCGCGACGCGTTGCTCGTCGAGACACTCGCTGACGGCAAGACGGTGGCCGAGAACATCGAGGCGTTGGCCTCCGTCATCCGCGAGAAGCTCGAGCTCGGCAAGGTGGCCGTGTTCGACGGCAAGGTGGCGACCTACATGCACCGCCGCGCGAGCGACCTCCCGCCGGCGATCGGCGTGCTCGTCGAGTTCGAGGGCGACGACATCGAGACAGCACGGGGCGCCGCGATGCAGATCGCGTCGCTGCGGGCGCAGTACCTCACCCGCGACGACGTGGCCGACGACGTCGTCGCCAACGAGAGGCGCATCGCCGAGGCGACCGCGCGCGAGGAGGGCAAGCCGGAGCAGGCCCTGTCGAAGATCGTCGAGGGCCGGGTCAACGGCTTCTTCAAGGACGTTGTCCTGCTCGACCAGCCCTACGTGCGTGACAACAAGAAGACCGTGAAGCAGGTGCTCGACGAGGCCGGAGTCACGCTCAAGCGGTTCGCCCGGTTCGAGGTAGGAGCCTGACCGCGGACGCGGATCTGGGGGAGACTGCGGGCGTGGACGACTCCTTCGGGACCGGCGGTGGCGACACCTCGTGGAACCGCGTGCTGCTCAAGCTGTCCGGAGAAGCATTCGCCGGCGGTGAGAAGCTCGGCATCGACCCCGTCATCGTCTCTGACATCGCCCGGCAGATCGCCGACGTGGTGCGCGGTGGGGTGCAGGTCGGTGTCGTCGTCGGTGGCGGCAACATGTTTCGCGGCGCGCTGCTCGCGCAGCGAGGTGTGGACCGGCCGCGTGCGGACTACATGGGCATGCTCGGCACCGTCATCAACTGCCTCGCGCTTCAGGACTTCCTCGAGAAGGCGGGCATCGAGACCCGGGTGCAGACGGCGATCACGATGGGGCAGGTGGCCGAGCCCTACATTCCGCGACGCGCCATCCGACATCTCGAAAAGGGCCGCGTCGTCATCTTCGGTGCGGGGCTGGGCGCGCCGTTCTTCTCCACCGACACCTGTGCAGCCCAGCGGGCGCTCGAGATCGGCGCACAGGTGCTGCTGATGGCGAAGACTGTCGACGGCGTCTACGACGCTGACCCCAAGACCCACCCCGACGCGGTGAAGTTCGACGAGCTCGACTACGCCGACGTCATCGGGCGAGGACTGAAGGTGGCCGACGCGACCGCGATCAGTCTGTGCATGGACAACCGGCTGCCCATCGTCGTCTTCGACCTGCTGACCGACGGAAACATCGAACGCGCCGTACGCGGTGAGAAGATCGGCACGCTGGTCTCCACCAAGGACCCGGCCGAGGAGACGCCGTGATCGACGAGACCATGCTCGAGGCCGAAGAGAAGATGGACAAGGCCGTGCACGTGCTGCGCGACGACCTGGCCACAGTGCGCACCGGCCGCGCCTCGCCGCAGATGTTCTCGAAGATCGTCGTCGACTACTACGGCGCGCCCACCCCGCTCAACCAGATCGCGTCGTTCCACGTGCCGGAGCCGCGGATGGCGGTCATCACGCCCTACGACAAGTCCGCGCTCGCGGCGATTGAGAAGTCGATCCGTGACAGCGACCTCGGCGTCAATCCCACCAACGACGGCAACATCATCCGCGTCGTCTTCCCCCAGCTGACCGAGGAGCGTCGCAAGGATCTCATCAAGGTTGCGCGCCACAAGGCGGAGGAGGGTCGCGTCTCCGTCCGCAACATCCGGCGGCACGCCAAGGAGCAGCTCGACAAGCTCGCGCGCGACGGTGCGGCCGGCGAGGACGACGTCGCACGCGCCGAGAAGGAGCTCGAGCGGCTCACCCACACCTACGTCGACCACATCGACGACGCGTTGCGACACAAGGAAGCCGAGCTGCTGGAAGTCTGAACATCCCACGACATCGCTCGCTTCGCTCACGATCCCGAGGGGGCCCCGGATGCACGGGCTAGGGGAGGTGCCCATCACCGAGCAGCCACCCACCGTCGGGGCGCCGGCCAACGAAGGCACGTCGGCCGCCGCGGCGATAGGTCGCGCCGGGCGGAACCTCCCGGTGGCACTGGCGGTCGGACTGACTCTCGGCGGGCTCGTCCTCGGAACGCTCTACACGTTCAAACCGGCGTTCCTCGGCGTCGTCGCCGCGGCGATCCTCGTCGGTATGTGGGAGCTCGTGCGCGCTCTGCAGCAGAAGGGGATGCACGCGCCGTTCGCGCCGCTCGCGGTCGGGGTCTGCTTCATCCTGGCGCTCGGATACTCCAGCGGCCGCGAGGCGATGACTGTCGCCATGCTGCTCACTGCCGCAGCTGTCGTCGTCTGGCGGCTCGCCGAAGGCGCGCCCGGCCTGCTCGCCGACCTCGGCGCCGGACTGCTCTGCCTCGTCTATGTCGCCTTCCTCGCCGGGTTCTGCGCGCTGCTCCTCGCACCCCACGACGGCGATCGGCGCGTCACCGCCTTCATCGCGACCGTTGTTGCGAGCGACGTCGGCGGTTATGCCTTCGGCGTGCTGTTCGGCAAGCACCTGATGGCCCCCGTCATCAGTCCGAAGAAATCCTGGGAGGGATTCGCCGGGTCGACCCTTGCGTGCGCGACCTGCGGCGCTTTGCTCGTTCACCTGCTGCTGCACGGCGCCTGGTGGCAAGGAGTGGTGTTCGGTCTCGCCACGGTGTGCACGGCGACCCTCGGTGACCTCGGCGAGTCCATGATCAAACGCGACATCGGCATCAAGGACATGGGCAGCCTGTTGCCGGGTCATGGCGGGGTCATGGACCGGCTCGACTCGCTGCTGCCGACCGCTCCGGTTGCCTGGCTCCTGCTCTCGGCCTTCGTACCGGTCAAGTGAGCGCTCTTCCGCTCGTCTTCGACGCCCCGCGCCGCGGCAAGCCGCCCCGTCACCTCGCCGACCTCGATGCCCAGGAGCGGCGCGAGGTCGTGACCGCACTCGGCCAGCCCGCCTATCGTGCCGATCAGCTCTCCCGCCACTACTTCGCGCGCCTCGTCGACGGTCCCGCACAGATGACCGACCTGCCGGCGGACGTGCGTGACCGGCTGACCGGTGCGCTCCTGCCCACACTGATGTCACCCGTGCACCAGCTGACCTGCGACAGCGGTACGACGCGCAAGACACTCTGGCGCTTGTTCGACGGGGCGCTCGTCGAGAGCGTGCTCATGCGCTATCCGGGCCGCATCACCATGTGCGTGTCATCCCAGGCGGGTTGTGGCATGGCCTGCCCGTTCTGTGCGACCGGTCAGGCGGGACTGACCCGCAACCTGTCGACGGCGGAGATCGTCGAGCAGGTCGTCGCCGGCGCCCGGTCAGCCGCCCGGGGCGAGGTGCCGGGTGGGCCGGGCCGGATCGGCAACGTCGTCTTCATGGGCATGGGCGAGCCGCTCGCCAATTACCGCGCCGTGATCGGCGCGGTCCGCCGGATCACCGACGCCGCTCCGGACGGGCTCGGGCTGGCCCAGCGGCACGTCACCGTGTCGACGGTCGGTCTGGTCCCGGCGATCGACCGGCTGACCGAAGCGGCGATGCAGGTCACCCTGGCGGTGTCGCTGCACGCGCCCGACGACGAGCTTCGAGACACGCTCGTGCCGGTCAACACGCGATGGAAGGTCGACGAGGTCCTCGACGCCGCCTGGCGCTACGCCGCCGCCACCGGCCGGCGCATCTCGATCGAGTACGCGCTCATTCGTGACGTCAACGACCAGGCCGAGCGCGCACATGGTCTTGCGAAGCTGCTGCAGGGCCAGCTGGCCCACGTCAACGTCATCCCGCTCAACCCCACCCCCGGCTCGGCCTGGACGGCGTCCCGACCGGCCGACGAGCGGGAGTTCGTGCGCATCCTCCGCGCCGCCGGAGTGGCGACCACGGTGCGCGACACGCGCGGCCGGGAGATCGACGGGGCCTGCGGCCAGCTGGCGGCAGGGGCGTCCGGCACCGCTTAGGTCCGATGTCGCTGCGCGCCTCGCCGCCCGAGTTGTCTGGTCGGTGCCGGCCGATCCGCCGTCTACAGTGGAGTCCATTGCCGCACCCGGACGGGAGCGGGGGAGAGGACGTCTCGATGTTCCGGGTTGCGCTGCGGGGGGCCGCACTCGCGATGTCCGGTGCCCTGCTCGTCGGGTTGGCAGCGACGCCGTCGAACGCCGATTCGACCATCTCTGTCACGTTGTCCCCGGCCTACGGACCGGTCGGCACCTCGGTCGACATCAATGCGCCGTCCGGCCTCAGCAACGTCACCCAGGTCAAGTTCGGCAGCAGTGCCTACGCGCCGCGGACCGGCCCGGCAAGTGACGCCGACGTTCAGGTCACAGTCCCCAGCGATGCGACGACCGGCCCCCTCACGCTCTACTACGCCGACACCACGACCACATCCACGCAGCAGTCGTTCACCGTGCAGCTGCCCACGACGTCGACGATCCAGTCCCCGTCCGGGGTGACCTTCCCTGGCCACGCGCTCGTGCGGGCCCGGCTGAGCGCTGCCGGCGCCGCCGTGCCCGACCAGCAGGCGCGGTTGCAGCGACGCTGGCGCGGGTCGTCGTCCTGGCACCCGATCCGCAAAGCGATGACGACCGACTCCAACGGCGAGGTGCACTGGCTGCTGACCCCGCGGGGCACCGCCGACTACCGCGTCATGTTCGCGGACTCGACCGGTTATCTGGGGACGACGACCGGCACCACCCGCGTCCACGTCCTTCCGTTCGTGACGCTGAAAGTGCCGAGCGTCGCGCCGATCCTGACCGTGACTGTCCTCTCGGGCCGGCTGCGACCCGTCCCGACGGGTGGTCGCGTCACGCTCGACCGCAGACCTGCAGGTGGCACCTGGCAGAACATCGGCACGACGAAGGTCGGCCATCTGGGTCGCTTCCACTTCCGCGAGACGCTCGACTCGACCGGTCGGTACGCCTACCGGGTCCGCCGCGCCCCCGACACCCGCCACGGTGCGGGCGTCAGCCGGTTGCAGCACCTGCGCGCCGTGCAGCGCAGCGTCCACTCCGGCATGAGTGGGCCGGATGTCCGGGCGCTGCAACAGCGGTTGGCCAAGCTCCACTACGACGTCGGCGCGGTCAACGGCACGTTCGGCTTCGACACCCAGCACGCCGTGACCGCCTTCGAGAAGGTGCAGCGAATGCCGCGCGACGGCGTGGCGGGTCCCAAGGTCTGGCAGGCGCTCGCCGCACCACGGGTGCCGCACCTGCGCTACCCGTCGTCGGCGTCCACGGCCGGCATCGAGGTCGACATCCCGCACCAGGTCGTCTACTACGCCGTACACGGCCGTATCCAGCGGATCTATGACTCATCCACCGGCGGCGGCTACTACTACACCGGCTCGGACGGGACCACCCAGCAGGCAATCACCCCGACCGGGCACTTCTCCATCGTCTACATGCGCGAAGGCTGGGTGACGTCCAAGCTCGGCACCATGTGGCGGCCGGCCTACTTCAACAACGCCGGCGACGCGATCCACGGCGAGACCGAGGTGCCGCCCTACCCGGCGAGCCACGGGTGTGTCCGCGTCACCGTCCCGGCGCGGGACCGGCTCGGCAGCAAGCTCTACGACGGCCTGTCCGTCTGGATCTACTGATCAGTCGCCGAGCAAGCGAGCCGCGAACGCGGCTCGGCGCGATGGCCGCCCGGAGCTGATCTCGGTGCGGTCGGCGGCGGCCAGCAGCGCCGCCACACCGCGGATGCCCAGCCACCGCAGTGGCTCCGGCTCCCACCGCCGTGACCGGTGCCCCACCCACGGCAGCGTGACCTCGTCAGTCGACCGGCCCAGCACGAGATCGGCCAGCGTGCGACCGGCGAGGGCGGAGCAGCCGACCCCGTCTCCGACGTAGCCCCCGGCCCAGCCGAGACCGGTGCGCCGGTCGAAGCCGACCGATGGCATCCAGTCCCGCGGGACCCCGAGCACGCCACCCCAGCGGTGGGTGATGCCGGCGCCGGCGGCCGCGGGCAGCAGGACGCGCAGCTCATGCTCCAGGGCCGCGAAGGTGCGGTCGTGGCCGCGGTCGTTGTCGGTCGCCGACCCGAACCCGTACGGCGCACCCCGGCCGCCGATGACGACGCGGTCGTCGGCAGTGCGCTGGCCGTAGATGATCTGATGCCGGCCGTCGGTCAGGGTCTCGCGCTGGGCCCAGCCGAGCTCGTTCCACACCGACGCCGGCAAGGGTTCGGTCGCAAGGACCAGCGACCACAGTGGCGCCACCGCGCGGTGCTCACCGGCCAACGACGGCGTGTAGCCCTCGGTGGCGCGCAGGACGACATCGGCCCGCACCGTCCCGTGGACGGTGCGCACCGCACCGCCCTCGATCCCGAGTGCGGCGGTCTGCTCGTGCAGCCGCGCACCTTGACCTTCGACGATGCGGGCGAGGCCACGCACCAGCCGGGCCGGCTGGATCGCCGCACAGTGCGGGGTGAAGCTCGCACCGTCGACCCCGGTCGCATGGATCCGTGCCGCGACGTCCGGCGGGGTCAGCCAGCGGGTGGCCTCGCCGCCGTGCGCGCGGTCCATGTCGACGTCGTCGCGCACCCGGGTGACCTGCGCGGCGCCGCGGGCCAGCGTGACGCTGCCGCCTTTCGCGTAGTGCGCATCGACGCCGTTGTCGACGCACCAGTCCCCGACGTCGTCGACGGTTCGTTCCAGCGTCCGGCGCATCCGGAGGGCGGCGTCGCGGCCATGCTCGCGGGTGACTCGCGGCCACGACGCCGCGAACAGCGCCGAGCACCAGCCACCATTGCGTCCGGACGCGCCCCAGCCGGCGATCTCCTTCTCGACGATGACAACGCGCAGCGTGGCGTCGATCCGCAACAGGTGATGGGCGGCCCACAGGCCGGTGTAGCCGGCGCCCACGATCGCGATGTCACAGGTCGTGTCACCGGGGAGGGCCGGACGCGGCGTCAGGTCGTCGCCGCAGGTGTCCAGCCAGAACGACGGCGTCGCTAGATGCGCTGCCATGCCTCGGTGAGGACGGCGCGCAGGATCTGCTCGATCTCGGTGAAGTGCTCCTGGTCGCAGATCAACGGCGGCGCGAGCTGCACGACGGGATCGCCGCGGTCGTCGCACCGGCAGTGCAGACCGGCTTCGAACATCGCCCCGGACAAGAACCCGCGAAGCAGGCGTTCGGACTCGTCGTCGTCGAACGTCTCCTTCGTTGCCTTGTCCTTGACGAGCTCGATGCCGTAGAAGTAGCCGTCGCCGCGGACGTCGCCGACGATCGGCAGGTCGTTGAGCTTTTCCAGCGTCGACCGGAAGGCGGCCTCGTTCTTACGCACGTGGCCGTTGAGGTCCTCGCGTTCGAAGATGTCGAGGTTGGCGAGCGCGACCGCGCAGGACACCGGGTGGCCGCCGAAGGTGAAGCCGTGTGCAAACGTCGACGTGCCCTTGAGGAACGGCTCCATGATCCGGTCGGTGGTGATCATCGCGGCGAGTGGGGCGTAGCCGGATGTCAGCCCTTTGGCGACGGTCACGATGTCGGGTTGGAAGCCGTAGCGCGTCGCGCCGAAGTACTCGCCGAGCCGGCCGAAGGCGCAGATGACCTCGTCGGCGACGAGCAGGACGTCGTAGGTGTCGCAGATCTCGCGCAGCCGTTGGAAGTAGCCGGGTGGCGGCGGGAAGCAGCCACCTGAGTTCTGCACCGGTTCGACGAACACGGCGGCGACGGTCTCCGGACCCTCCATCTCGATCGCGAGCGCGATCTGGTCTGCGGCCCAACGACCGAACGCCTCGAGGTCGTCACCGTGCTCGGGTGCCCGATAGAAGTTCGTATTCGGCACCTTGATGGCGCTGGGGACGAGTGGCTCGAACATGACCTTGGCGGCGGGGATGCCGGTGAGCGAGAGCGCACCGTGCGGTGTGCCGTGATAGGCGATCGAGCGGCTGATGACCTTGTGCTTGTATGGCCGCCCGGTCAACCGGAAGTACTGCTTGGCCACTTTCCACGCGGTCTCGACCGCCTCGCCGCCGCCGGTGGTGAAGAACACCCGGTTGAGATCGCCGGGGGCGAGATCGGCCAGCCGCTCGGCGAGCTCGATTGCGGTGGGGTGCGCAAAGGACCAGATCGGGAAGTATGCGAGCTCAGCGCCTTGCTTTGCCGCCGCCTCAGCGAGCTCCGTGCGGCCGTGACCGGCCTGGACGACGAACAGCGATGCGAGCCCGTCGAGGTAACGCTTGCCGTGCTGGTCCCAGATGTATGGGCCGTCGCCGCGCACGATGACTGGCACCTCATGGTCGTCGTAGGACGACATGCGCGTGAAGTGCATCCACAGATGACGACGTGCGCGCTCGGACAGGGTGTCGTCGCCGTAGCCCGGGACGTCCTGCGGTGTGGTGGTCATCGGGTTCCCCAGGTGTAGGTCTGTTTGGCCAGTCGGAGATAGACGAAGGTCTCGGTGTCACGCACACCCGGCACCGAGCGGATCGCGTCGTTGAGGAGGGCGAGCAGATGCTCGTCGTCCTCGCAGACAACCTCGGCGAGGATGTCGAACGAACCCGCGGTTATGACGACGTAGTCGACCTCGGGGAGGGCGGCGAGCTTGTCGGCGATGTCGCGGAGGTCGCCGTCGGCGTTGACGCCGATCATCGCCTGCCGGGCGAAGCCCACCTGCAGCGGGTCGGTGACCGCGACGATCTGCATGACTCCGGCTTCCAGCAGCCGTTGCACCCGCTGCCGGACCGCTGCTTCGGACAAGCCGACGGCCTGGGCGATGGCGGCGTAGGAGCGACGCCCGTCCGCCTGCAGCTGCTCGACGATCCTCTTGTTCACGTCATCGAGGAGCGCCGAGGCATGCCTCGCTCGGTCCTCGCGCGACACGGCGCCTCCTCTCGGGCTGGAGCCGATGGTGCCAGGCGAACGGCCCGGCGGCAAGTGTTTCCGTCGTGAATGACGACTCATGCTACGGATTCCCTTGTCAGAGCGGACCTCATCTGCAATCTTCGCCGTATGGAGCAGCTGCAGAACTTCATTGACGGGCGCTGGGTCGGATCCAAGGGCGGCCATTCGCTGGCCATCGTTGACCCGACCACGGGCGAGCCGTATGCCCAAGCCCCCCGGTCGGAGCCGGTCGACGTCGACGCCGCCGTCCGCTCGGCGGCGGCGGCGTTCGAGGGCTGGCGTGACGCGACCCCGAGCGAACGGAGCGTGGCGCTGCTCAAAGCTGCGGACGCCCTCGAGCGACGCGCCGAGGAGTTCGTCGTGGCGGAGTGCCGCAACACCGGCAAGCCGCACGGGCTGACGCTGTCGGAAGAGCTGCCACCGGCGATCGACCAGCTGCGGTTCTTCGGTGGAGCGGCGCGCATGCTCGAAGGCCGGGCGGCGGCGGAGTACATGAAGGACCACACCTCCTTCGTCCGCCGTGAACCCATCGGCGTCTGCGCCGCAGTCACGCCGTGGAACTACCCGCTGATGATGGCGATCTGGAAGATCGCCCCTGCCCTGGCAGGTGGCAACACGCTGGTGCTCAAGCCGAGCGACACCACTCCGGTGACCACCCTGATGCTCGCCGAGCTGTTCGCGGAGTTCGTGCCGCCCGGTGTCCTCAATGTCGTCTGCGGCGACCGTGACACCGGCCGGGCGCTCGTCTCCCACCCCATCCCTCAGCTGGTCGCCATCACCGGCTCGGTGCGGGCCGGACGCGAGGTAGCCCTCGCCGCCGCGGCCGACCTCAAGCGCGTGCATCTGGAGCTCGGCGGCAAGGCACCGGTCGTGGTGTTCGACGACGCAGACGTCGAGAAGGCGGCCGAAGGCATCGCGATGGCTGGCTACTTCAACGCGGGACAGGACTGCACGGCGGCGACGCGAGTGCTCGCCGGCCCGAGGATCGCAGCGGAGTTCACGGCCGCCTTGGTCGAGCAGGCTCGCTCGACGCGCACCGGGGCGCCGGTCAGCGACGACATGGCCTACGGTCCGCTCAACAGCCAGGCACAGCTCGACCGGGTTACCGGGTTCCTCGAGCGACGACCGTCGAGCTCCCAGCTGCTGGCCGGGGGCACCCGCGTGGGCGATGGCGGCTATTTCTTCGCACCTACCGTCGTGTCGGGTCTCCAGCAGAACGACGAGATGATCCAGGACGAGGTCTTCGGACCGGTGATCACCGTGCAGGAGTTCACCGACGAGGACCAGGCGGTCCAGTGGGCCAACTCCGTGGAGTACGGCCTCGCGTCGAGCGTCTGGACCCGCGATCACGGGCGGGCCATGCGGATGGCGAAGCGACTCGACTTCGGGTGTGTCTGGATCAACACCCACATCCCGCTCGTGGCCGAGATGCCGCACGGTGGCTTCAAGCACAGCGGGCACGGCAAGGACCTGTCCCTCTACGCGCTCGACGACTACACACGCGTCAAGCACGTCATGTCCTACATCGGTGACTGACCGACGCCCGTGTCTTCGACCATGATCGTCGGAGTGCTCTTGGTCAGGACCTCACCGCGGAAGAACGCCGGTCGCGCGATCCAGTAGGCGATCATCACCGCGAGTCCGACGACGGCCGACACGACGACGATCACCGACACCCCTCCGATGTTCCCCAGTCCCGGGATGTGCGGGAAGGTGTAGCTCGCCTCGTCGTCACCGGTGGTCTTGTAGTCGAGGTAGAAACTCCACCCTCCGACGAAGAAGAGGATGAGTCCACCGAGCACCGGCAGGATGCCCTGCATCCAGAGGTCGCGAGCGTTCTTCGTGAGCGTCCTGCGGAAATACCAGGCGCACGCGAAGCCGGTGATGCCGTAGTAGAGGGCGATGAAGATGCCGCAGGCCGTGACCGAGTCGGAGATCACCGACCCGGCGGAGAGGTAGTTGAGCGAGACGTAGATGACCCCCGACGCCGTACCCATGACCACGGTCGAGACCGACGGCGTCAGGTAGCGCGGGTGGATCCGGGCGAACGCGCTCGGTAGCGCCTTGTAAACGGCCATGGCGAGGGACGCGCGCGCAGTGGGAAGGATCGTGGTCTGGGTCGAGGCGGCCGCTGAGCTCAGCACCATGAGCAGGAGCAGGTGGGTGAAGACCGAACCCACCCACGAATGCCCGAACACTGCGTGCCCCAACACCGAAATGACGTCGTTGCTGTTGTCGCCGTTGGCGAGGCCAATGCCCTTGTCGCCCACGCCGGCGAACGACTGCGCTGCCATCGAGACGAGCACGTAGGTCACGAGCAGCAGGACAGTGGAGATGACGGCGGCACGGCCAGGTGTCCGATGCCGGTCGGCGGTCTCCTCGTTGACCGAGACCGTCGTGTCCCAGCCCCAGTAGATGAAGATCATGAGGATCATCGCCGCGATGAACAGCGAGAACGACGGGATGTCCAAGGGGTTGAACCAGCTCAGCTTCGGCGTCAGGTGCGTGCCCG
>JAVEEH010000307.1 GCA_030840545.1 Frankiaceae bacterium
ACGCGGACGGTCAGGTCAGCTGCCGTGACCGCGGCGCTTCCTACACCTTCCCGGCACTGAGCTGGTCGGTCGACGACGCGACTGACGACCGCTGCCCTGCCTGCGTGCAGGTCGTGCTCGCCCGGCAGGAGCCGTCGGCTGCGGAGAGCTATCCGACGGATGACGCCGCGGACGTGCTCGTTCCCGACTCGTTGGGGTTCTGACCCTTTCGCCCTACTATCGGTGCGTCCGGCCGGCGATGGTCGGCAACCCCTTGGGGGATCCGCATGAAGCCCGGCCGCACGCTTGCGCTCGCTGCGTTGGCTGTCTCCCTCGCCGCAGCCTTCGTTCCCGCCAGTGCTGCCGCGCCGGCCCGGCACTTCAGCACTCCCGTGCACGTCGACACGCAGAACGAGACCGGGGAGCCGTCGATCGCGGTTGCGCCCGACGGCACCGAATACATCGTCGCGCCGGACGGCCCCGGGGTGCGCACGCCAGCCGCGACGGGTGGGCAAGGCGCTGGCGGCAGCTTGATCTGGCGGTCGGAGGACCAGGGCCGCACCTGGGTGCGGCTCGGCAGCTACGACGTGCCCACCGGCGGCGGTGACAGTGACATCGCGATCGCCCCGGACGGCACGCTCTACGCGTCCGGACTCAGCTACGTCGCGTGCTCGACGGTCTCGCGGAGCACCGACAAGGGCGACACCTGGCTGCCCATGCCGCTGGCCGGATGCGGGCAGCAGCCATTGATGAACGACCGGGAGTGGAACGCCACCTATGGCGCGAACACCGTCTACACGGTCATCGGCGACACCAGCAACGGGCAGATCGACCTCATTCGCAGCGCGGCGACCAACCCCGTCGTCGTACCGTCGGTGACGATCCAGCTCTCGACGGTCGCGAACGACTATCAGTGGCCAGGCACGGTGGCCGTCGATCCCAGCAACGGGCGGACCTACACGGTCTGGAACACGGTCGGCGCGCCCAACGACTGTGACCACGCGACCGGCAGCGAGAAGTGTGACCCTGCCCAGGCGAGCACCAAGTCCCCGGATCAGGTCGAGATCTCGGTGCTGCCCGCCGGAGCGACCACCGCTCCGAAGCCGATCGTCGTCGCCAGCCGCGCGTTCGACACTTTCGACTCCTTCGTCGACGTGACGCTCGACAAGGCCGGGGCCGTCTACGTCGTCTGGAACGAGCGGCACCCGCAGTCACGCCAGACCTGGTCGATGCTCGCCACGTCGCACGACGGAGGGCGCAGCTGGTCCAAGCCGGTGAAGGTCAACCAGGCGCCCAGCACGACGACGTTCCCGTGGGTGACGGCCGGCGACAAGGGCCGCATCGCCGTCAGCTACTACGGCACCGCCGCGACCGGCTACTCGCCGCAGACCGTCGCGAAGACGTCCCCTTGGTATGTCTACTCGGCCTTCTCCACCGACGGTGGCCGGAGCTTCACCGAATACCGAACGACCGGTGTGCTGCACCGCGGCTACATCTGCACCAGCGGCACCGGCTGCGCGACCGGCACCCGCAACCTGCTCGACTTCTTCGAGACCGACCTCGACCCCCGCGGCTGCCTGGTGACCACCTTCGCCGACAACACGGTCGACCCGAAGAACGGCGCGGTCGTCTCCTTCGTGCGCCAGACCGGTGGCCCCGGACTGCGGGCCGGGCACGCCTGCAGCGTGCCGCCGGCATCCTCCTAGGCGAGCCCCGGCGGGTCCGTCGGCGATCATGGTCGGCCGCAGGTAGCGTGACGGCGAACCCACGCCAGGACGGACAGCAGCATGCGCAGCGTCGAGCCCCAGGTCTTCTTGATCGCCCGCCCCAGCGTCGACTACGACGCGGTCGCCGCCTACCTCACCGAGGTGGGCGGAGAAGCGTGGCTGCAGAAGTTCGACCGCGGTGAC
This sequence comes from Frankiaceae bacterium, assembly GCA_030840545.1. Taxonomy (GTDB): domain Bacteria; phylum Actinomycetota; class Actinomycetes; order JAFAQI01; family JAFAQI01; genus JAFAQI01. The sequence continues at coordinate 1,890 of JAVEEH010000307.1, forward strand.
CTCGACTCAGAGCTCGCCGACAAGGGCCTGAACGACCCGCAGAACCTCGCCGAGTTCGCCGGCCGGCTCTGCTACCGATCCTGGGAACCCGGCCTCAACCCCAACGTGACCCGGGTCCGGGTCGACCAGACCGAATACCTGCAGAACATCCTCGCGTCACTGCACGGGTCAGTGCTCGAGCACGTGTCGTTCTCGTTCGCGCTGCACAACGTCAGCCGGGTCGCGACCCATGAGCTGATCCGGCATCGTCCGGGCGTCGCCATCAGTCAGGAGTCGCTGCGCTTCGTGCGACTCGACGAGCTGCCGTTCTGGTTCCCCGAGTGGGCCCGCGAGGACGAGGAGCTCATGAAGCGGGCAACCGCGGTCCTCGACGACCTCGAGGCGTTCCAGCTCTGGATGGCCGATCACTTCGGACTCGACGAGGAGGGCGTGCCCTTCCACGAGAAGAAGCACCGGACCTCGTTCATGCGGCGGTTCGCTCCCGAGGGAGTCGCGACCGGTCTCGTCTGGACGGCCAACGTCCGCACCCTGCGGCACACCATCGAGGCGCGCACGGCTGACGGCGCCGAGGAGGAGATCCGCCTGCTGTTCGACAAGATCGGTTCGGTGGTCCGCGACGAGGCGCCTGCGCTGTTCGGGGACTACGTGGTCGAGAACGGCACCTGGACGCCGCGCTGGCGCAAGGTGTGACCTCCGGCGGGTAGCGTTCACGGCATGGCGCCGCCACAAACGCCCGGGGCACCCTTCGGCCGGCTGCTCACGGCGATGATCACCCCGATGACCGGGGATGGCTCGCTGGATGACGCGGGCGTCCAAGCCGTCGCCACCAACCTCGTCGACGCCGGCAACGACGGTCTGGTGATCTCCGGTACGACGGGAGAGTCGCCGACAACCAGCGACGAGGAGAAGGACCGGCTCCTGCGGGGCGTCATCGAAGCCGTCGGCGACCGCGCCCACGTCGTGGCCGGGGTCGGCACCAACGACACGGCCCACAGCATCGAGCTGGCGAAGCAGGCGGAGAAGGCCGGCGCTTCCGGGCTGCTGCTGGTCACGCCTTACTACTCCAAGCCACCGCAGGCCGGGCTGCTCGAACACTTCCGCCGGATCGCCGACGCCACCGGGCTGCCGGTGATGCTCTACGACATCCCCGGTCGCTCCGCCGTGCCGATCAAGACGGACACCTTGCTCCGGCTCGCCGGGCACGAGCGGATCGTTGCCGTGAAGGACGCCAAGGGCGACCTCTACGAGACGTCCCGGGTGCTCGCCGGCAGCGATCTCGCTGTCTACTCCGGCGAGGACGCACTCAACCTCCCGCTCCTGGCGATCGGTGCTGTCGGCATGGTCAGTGTCGTCGCCCACGTGTGCACCGATCGCTACGTGGCCATGCTGCACGCCGTCGACGGTGGCGACCTCGCTCACGCCCGGCGCATCAACGCATCCGTCCTACCGGCCGTCCGCGGCATCATGACCCGCACCCAGGGCGCCATCATGGTGAAGGCCGCGCTGCAGCTGCTGGGCGTCATCGAGCACCGGACGACCCGCCCGCCGCTGATCGACGCGACCACTGACGAGGTCGACCTGTTGAAGCAGGATCTCGCCGAGGCGGGTCTGCGCCGGTGAGCCATCCGCATCCAGGACTCGGGGAGCCGCCCGAGCTGCCCGCTGGAGCGTTGCGCATCGTCCCGCTCGGTGGGTTGGCCGAGATCGGTCGCAACATGACGGTGTTCGAACATGCCGGCCGCTTGCTCATCGTCGACTGCGGCGTGCTGTTCCCCGAGACCGACCAGCCGGGTGTCGACCTCATCCTTCCCGACTTCACCTACCTGCGTGACCGCTGGGACGACGTCGAAGCCGTCGTGCTGACGCACGGCCACGAGGACCACATCGGCGCCGTGCCCTACCTGCTGCGGGAGAAGCCGGACGTTCCACTCGTCGGGTCGCGGCTGACCCTCGCACTCGTCGAGGGCAAGCTGCAGGAGCACCGCATCAAGCCCTACACACTCGAGGTGCGCGAGGGCCAGACCGAGCAGCTCGGGCCGTTCGGCTGCGAGTTCTTCGCCGTCAACCACTCGATCCCCGACGCGCTCGGCGTCGCGATCCGCACGGCGGCCGGCGTCGTGCTGCACACCGGCGACTTCAAGATGGACCAGCTGCCCCTCGACGGTCGCATCACCGACCTCGGCGGTTGGGCACGGCTCGGGCGCGACGGCGTCGACCTGCTGATGAGCGACTCCACCAACGCTGAGGTGCCGGGCTTCGTCACCCCGGAACGCGAGATCGCTCCGGTGCTCGACGACGTCTTCCGGCAGGCTCAACGGCGGGTCATCGTGGCCTGCTTCGCCTCGCACGTGCACCGGGTGCAGCAGGTGCTCGACGCGGCGCGTGCGCATCACCGCCGGGTCGCGTTCATCGGCCGGTCGATGGTGCGCAACATGGGCATCGCGCGCGACCTTGGCTACCTCGCGATCCCGCCGGGGCTCATCGTCGACCTCGCGGAGCTCGAGGACCTGCCGCCCGAGCAGGTCTGCCTGGTCTCGACCGGGTCACAGGGCGAGCCGATGTCGGCGTTGTCGCGGATGGCCAACCGGGACCACCGCCAGGTCCGCATCGAAAGTGGCGACACCGTGGTGCTGGCGTCGTCGTTGGTGCCGGGCAACGAGACCGCGGTCTGGCGGGTGGTGAACGGGCTGACCCGTTGGGGGGCCAACGTCGTGCACAAGGAGACAGCGCTCGTGCACGTCTCCGGGCACGCCCCGGCCGGCGAGCTGCTCTATGTCCTCAACATGACGCGACCGTCCAACGTGATGCCGATCCACGGCGAGTGGCGACACCTGCGCGCACACGCCGAGCTCGCGGTGCTCAGCGGCGTACCCCGGGACAACGTCGTGCTCGCGGAGGACGGTGTCGTCGTCGACCTCGTCGACGGCCGCGCGCGGATCGTCGGTGCGGTACCGGCCGGATATGTCTACGTCGACGGGCTGGCCGTCGGCGACGTCGGCGAGGAGTCGCTGAAGGACCGGCGGATCCTCGGCGGCGAAGGCTTCGTCACGGTCGTCGTCGTCGTCGACTCGGTCACCGGCAAGGTCGCCGCCGGCCCGGAGATCCTCGCCCGCGGCTTCTCCGAGGACGCGGCGGCATTCGAGGGTGCGCGACCGATCATCGAGGATGTCCTCGCCGGCGCGGCGAAGGAGGGCGTGTCGGACGCGCACCAGCTCCAGCAGCTCGTACGACGGGCAGTCGGCAAGTGGGTCAGCGACACCTACCGGCGCCGACCGATGATCATTCCCGTCGTCATCGAGGTCTGAAGCCCGACTGCCGGCCGGGTCACCGCCCGGTGGCTCTCACCTCCCGTTCAGGATCCGGCCGCATGATCATTTCGTGCCAGAGCAGCGGTGGCGCCGCTTCGTAGCGCCTGGATCGCTGCTGGTCATGGTCTGCGTCCTCCACGCCATCTCCTCGATCGCCGTGATGGGCGCCCACTACGGGCTGGGCTGGGACGAGGCCGTCTACCTCAGCCAGATCAACGGGCACGTCCCCGCGGGCCTGTTCACGGCGCCTCGCTCGCGCGGCATGACGCTGGTGGCGGCTCCGGTCACGCTGCTGACCTCGTCACTGGTCCTGCTGAGGGTGTGGCTGTCGCTGGTCACTGCTGTCTTCATGTATCTGGGCTTCCGGCTGTGGTTGCGCCTGGTCGACGGCTACGTCGTGCCGCTCGCAGCTTTGCTGTTCTCGCTGTTGTGGACCACGGTCTACTACGGCTTCCAGGCCATGCCGAACCTCTACGTCGCACTGATCGCAGTGCCGCTGACGGCCCTCGTGGTCGCCTACCTGCGCGATCCGTCGCGGCGCTGGCGGCTGGCATGGATCGCTGCGTGCATGGGTGCCATGGCACTCGTCCGCCCGTCGGATGCGCTGTACGTCACGGGGGCGCTGCTCGTTGCGGTTCTCGCGTTCCGGACGGCCGCCATCCGGGCCCGGCTGCTGCTGGCCGGGGTCGTTGCCGCCGGCTTCGCG
>JAVEEH010000119.1 GCA_030840545.1 Frankiaceae bacterium
GCAGCGCGATGCGCTTCGGGGCGATCTCACCAACGACGAGCGTCACGTAGGCGATGAGCAGCGTGACTCCGAGGAAGCCGAGCACCGAGGCCGACCGGTGGCCGAGCCCGGCGTTGCGAAGGCCGTCAGCGGCGGCGGTGGACAAGGTCACGGCACCGAAGGCGCTGGAGAGCAGCGCGGTCGTGGTCACCCCGATCTGCACCGCGGACAGGAAGCGGTTGGGATCCTCGACCAGGCGGGCGACCTTCGCACCGCGCCGGCCCTTCTCCGCCATTGCGCGAACCTGACCCTCGCGCAGCGTCACGAGCGCCATCTCGCTGGCGACGAAGACCGCCTCGACGATGATCAGCGCGAGGACGACGAGGGCGCTGGCCCAGACGGGCACTCAGCCACCGCCGGGGTTAGAGGTTGGCGACGTCGGCCTGCTTCGCCCGGACGGCCTCGGCCGCCTCCTTCAGACCGGCGAGCTCGGTGTCGGTGAGCTTGCGCTCGACCACCGTGCGCGCGCCACCTGCGCCGATCTCCGCCTCGACGCCGAGGTAGACACCGTCGATGCCGTACTCGCCGTCGACCCAGGTGCACACCGGCATGACGGCACCGCTGTCCTCGGCGACGGCCTTGGCCATGCGAGCCGCGGCCGCGGACGGGGCGTAGTAGGCAGAGCCGGTCTTGAGCAGCGCGACCACCTCGGCGCCGCCGTTGCGGGTGCGGTCCACGAGCGCGTCGATGGTGGCCTGGTCGAGCGCCTCGGACAGCGGCTTTCCGTCGACGGTGCACGCGCTCGGCACCGGCACCATGGTGTCGCCGTGCGAACCAAGCGTGAGCGTGTTGACCGAGGCGACCGGCACACCCAGGGCCTCGGCGACGAAGTGGGTGAACCGGGCGGTGTCGAGCATGCCTGCCTGGCCGATGACCCGCCGCTTGGGGAAACCCGTCGCGTTGGCTGCCAGCGCGGTCATCTCGTCGAGCGGGTTGGACACCACGATCACGACGGCAAGCGGTGAGAACTTGGCGACGTTCTCGGCGACCTGACGGACGATCTTGGCGTTGGTCTCGATGAGGTCCATCCGGCTCATGCCGGGCTTGCGCGGCAGGCCCGCGGTGATGACGACGATGTCGGAGTCGGCGGTCTGCTCATAGCCCGAGCCGTCCGTCCCGGTGGTGGCGCCGACGACCTTCGTCTCGAAACCCTCGATGGGGCGGGACTGGTTCATGTCGAGCGCGAGGCCTTCGGGCTTGCCTTCGATGATGTCGGTGAGGACGACGGTCTCGAAGATGTCGTACTCCGCCAGCCGCTGGGCCGTCGTCGAGCCGTAGAACCCGGCGCCGACGACCGTGACCTTGCCTGAGCGTGCCACTACTGGTTCATCTCCTCGAGCTTCGCGATGATCGCGTCGGCGTACTCGCTCGTCCCGACGGCGGTCGGGTCGTCCCGACTGGGCTTCATGTCATAGGTCGTGTTCTTGCCCTCGGCGATCACGGCGGCGACCGCACGCTCGAGATTGTCGGCGGCCTTGGCCTCGTCCAGGTGCTTGAGCATGAGCATGCCGGACAGGATCATCGCGGTTGGGTTGACCTTGTTCTGGCCCTTGTACTTGGGCGCTGAGCCGTGGGTGGCCTCGAACACGGCCGTGCTCGCCCCGATGTTGGCGCCGGGCGCGACGCCGAGCCCGCCGACCATGCCGGCGGTGAGGTCGCTGAGGATGTCGCCGTAGAGGTTGGGCAGGACGAGCACGTCCCACTCCTCCGGACGCTGGATGAGACCCATGCATGTCGCATCGACGAGGTTCTCCCACGGGTCGATGTCGGGATATTCCTTCGCTACCTCGCGGAACACCGACAGGAACAGGCCGTCGGTGTGCTTCATGATGTTGGACTTGGTCACGCAGTGCACGCGCTTGCGGCCGTTGTCGCGGGCATAGTCGAACGCATAGCGGATGATGCGTTCCGAGCCGAACTCGCTCATCGGCTTGATCGAGATGCCCGAGCCTTCGCGGATCTTCTTGTCCTGCAGGCCGTTGAGGAAATCGATGACCTTGTCCGCGGTCGGCGAGTGCGCTTCGTACTCGATCCCGGCGTAGAGGTCCTCGGTGTTCTCGCGGACGATGACGACGTCGACGTTGTCGAACCTGCTGCGCACACCGGTGTAGGACTTGCACGGGCGAAGGCATGCGTAGAGATCGAGCTCGTAGCGCAGTGCGACGTTGACCGAGCGAAAGCCGGTGCCGATCGGGGTGGTGATCGGCCCCTTGATGGCCACGCCGTTGCGGCGCACCGAGTCGATCGTCTCCTGCGGCAGTGGGGTGCCCGCGGTCTCCATGATGTCGATGCCGGCCTCGTGGACGTCCCAGTCGAACGACGAGCCGGAAGTTGCCGCCGCCGCCTCGAGCACCCGCCGGGTGGCCTCCGCCAGCTCGGGTCCGGTGCCGTCGCCGGGTATCAGCGTCACGCGATGCGTGGTCATTTCTCGTCTCCCATTTGCCTTTGCGATCCGCGTGGAGGCTATCCGTTAGCCCCGACCGGCCGGGAATGGCGTCACGGCCGCGAGGACGCCCACGCCTACCGCGAGCAAAGCGAGCAGGGCCACGTCGACCTGTCGGCTGCGTACGACGAGAGAGCCGGCGTCGCGCGGACGCAGGACGAGGCGCAGCAGCGCACCGAGTCCGAGCGCGCCCGCCACCACGAACATCCCCGGTTGGGGCTGGCGGGTGGCCGCAACGACCACGCCGACGGCGACTCCGGCCACCACCAGCAGCATCGGGTCCGGAAGCCGCCGGGCTCGCGTCGGCGGGGCCGTCTCGCCGCCGAGGTCGGACGGACCCGGCTGCTCGGTCACGGGTTGGTGCCGGGACGCTGCGGCGGGGGCTGCTCCCCCGACAGCACGGCGACGGCGAGGTCGGCCTGTGCTGCCCGGACGAGGACGTGGTCGGTGGTGAAGCCGGACATGGACGTGAACGGGATCTGCGCACCCGCAAGCCGGGTCGCGACGTCGGCCAGGAAGCCGACGAGCTCCCAGGGCAGCGGACCTGCGAACGTGATGCGCCGCCAGCCCGGATCGATCTGCTCGGCCGCGCCGGACCAGGCGGTGTCGTCGAAGATCCCTTCCGGGCCCACCACGGTGACCTCGTGCTCGCCGGCGACGACGGCGACGAACGCGTCCGGCGGGAACGCCGGCGGCTGCCAGCCGCTCGGACAGCGGACGACGGCCAGGTGGGTCGGGTCGAGCTGCGGATGAAGGTCGGCGCTCACCGATCGTCCAGCGGGACGAAGGCCCGGGCCGGCTCACCGACGTATTCGCTGTCGGGCCGGATCAGCCGGTTGTCAGCATGCTGCTCGATGACATGGGCGGTCCAGCCGGCCATCCGGGAGACGGCGAAGACCGGTGTGAACAGATCGGTCGGTATCCCCAGCGAGCGATAGACGCTGGCGGCGTAAAAGTCGACGTTGGGGTAGAGACCCTTCACGTCCATGACGACCTTCTCCATGGCCGCGGACATCTCGTACCACTGCGACTCGCCCGCAAGCTCGCCGAGCCGCTCGGACAGCTGGCGCAGGTGTGTCGCTCGTGGGTCCTCGGTCCGATAGACCCGATGCCCGAAGCCCATGATCTTCTGACCCCCGTCGAGCAGGTCGCGCACGGCGGGCTCGACCGCAGCGACACCGTCGATCGACTCGAGTGTCCGCATCACCTGCTCGTTGGCGCCGCCGTGCAGCGGACCCTTCAGTGTCGCGAGCGCAGCCGTGACGGCCGAGTGCATGTCGGAGAGCGTCGCGGCACACACTCGCGCGGCGAATGTCGACGCGTTCATGGTGTGGTCTGCATGCAAGACCAAGCATTGGTCGAACGCCGCTGCCTGCTCCTCGCTCGGCCGCTTGCCGGTGATGCAGAGCAGGAGGTTGGCGGCGAGACCGAGCCCCGGCTCGGGTTGCGGCACGGCTGCACCGGTGCGCTCGGCGTGATAGCCCGCCAGCAGCACCGGCAGCTGGGCAACAAGGCGGACGGCCTTGCGCGCGTTGGCCTGCGGGCTGTTGTCGTCCTTGTCGGGGTCGTCGTGACCGAGCGACGACACGAGAGTGCGGAGCGCCTCCATCGGCCCGGCCCGGCCGGCGACAAGCGGCAGCACTCGACCTGCCGTCTCCCCCAGCTCACGCGCGGACGCGAGCTCCGCTGTCAGCGCGTCGAGCTGCGCCCGCGTCGGCAGCGACCCGCGCTGCAGGAGGTGCACGATCTCCTCGAACGTCGCGTGACCGGCGAGTGAATGGATGTCGTAGCCGCGGTAGGACAGGACGCCGGCGTTGCCGTCGATGTCGGAGATGGCGGTCGACGCGGCCACCACGTCCGCGAGCCCGCGTGAGGGCGCAGCCATGGATGCATTCCTTCCGCCGGCGGTCGCGCTGCAGTCTATCGACGCTGTCCGCGGGGCCCGTCGGACGTGTCGCACCCGTCGAGGTGGGTACGCCGAAGGACGAACCGGACCATCGTCATGCGAGGGGAGTCAGCGCGTGGACACGCCGTATCTGCGGATCGAAGACACCGGGACGGTGTTCGAGCTGTCCGCGGAAGTGACCACAGTCGGTCGCGGCGAGGGTGTCGATGTCGCGTTCGAAGACCCCAGCGTGTCGCGCCTGCACGCCGAGCTGATCCGCCGCGGCCCGCACGTCTATGTCGCGGACCTGGGCCTGTCTGCCAACGGCACGCGGGTCAACGGCCGCCCAGTGGGCCGCCGCATCCTTTCCGACGGCGACGTCGTGAGCTTCGGCGCCGCCCGCGCCCGTGTCGGCGGTCTGAACCAGTCCGAGGCCGCGGCCGAGGAGACCGTCGAGCTGCGGCGGGTCGCCGCGCCTGACCTGACCCGGCGTGAGGTCGAGGTGCTGGCCGCGCTGTGCCGTCCGGCTCTGCGGCACGAGGCATTCGTGGCGCCGGCCGCCGCCAGGGACATCGCGGACGAGCTGGTGGTGACCGAGGCGGCCGTGAAGCAGCACCTGCTCCGGCTCTACCAGAAGTTCCGCATCGCTGAAGGTGTCAACCGCCGTGGTCGGCTCGCCAACGAGGTGATCGCGCTCGGTGTGGTGCGGCCGATCCCGAGTGGTGACGAGCAGGTACGCCGCGCCGGTTAGCCGGGCGGGTGCGGACTAGCCGACCCGCGCCTCGGCTGCCTCGATGCAGTTGCGGAACAGCATCGCCACCGTCGTCGGGCCGACGCCGCCTAGTCGTGGCGTGATCGCCCCGGCGACCTCCGCACATCGCTCGTCGACATCGGGCAGCAGCCGCTTCCCCTCGTAGCGGACCCCGCCGCCGACCACCACTGCGCCGGGGCTGATGTGCTCGGGCTGCAGGATGCCGGGAACGCCGGCCGCGGCGATCACGATCTCTGCGCGCCGGGTGTAGTCGGGCCAGTCCGGGACGCCGGTGTGCACGACCGTGACCGCGGCGTTGGCGGTCGGTCGCTTCTGGGTCAGCAGCAGCGCGAGCGGCCGGCCGAGCGTCGTACCACGACCGAGGATGCACACCGAACGTCCGGCCACCGGGATCTCGTGGAAGGCGAGCAGTGCCTCGATGCCCGCCGGGGTGCACGGCACCGGTCCGCGCATCCCGAGCGCCAGCCGGCCCATGTTGGTCGGGTGGAGGCCGTCGACGTCCTTGTCCGGGTCCATCTCGACGAGTGCGGCCTCGAAGTCGATCTGCGGCGGGGTGGGGTGCTGCACGAGCATCGCGTCGACGGCCGGGTCGGCGTTGAACGCGCGGATCGCGGCGACGACGTCAGCCTGGGTCGCGTCGTCGGGCAGGTGGATGTGCGGGGCGGTGAGGCCGAGCTCGATCGCCCGCTCCTGCTTCATGCGGATGTAGCCCTCGCTCGCCGAGTCGTCACCGACGAGGATCGTGCCGAGGCCGGGTGTGTGGCCGGCGTCGGCGAGGGTCTTGATCCTCGGAGCGAGCTCGTCGAAGACGGCCTGCGCCACCGGCCCGCCGGGCAACAACCGTGCGGTCATCTGCGCCGTCCCTTTCCCGACTTGTCAGACGCTCAGCACGCTTGAGCGTGCCCACCGTCTGACAACTCGTGGGTCTAGTGGAAGAAGTGGCGGGTGCCGGTGAAATAGAGCGTGACCCCCGCCTCCTTGGCTGCGGCCACCACGACATCGTCGCGGACCGAGCCGCCGGGTTCGACGACGGCACGGACGCCGCCGTCGATGAGCACCTGCAGGCCGTCGGCGAACGGGAAGAACGCGTCGCTGGCGGCGACCGATCCCTTGGCACGGTCACCGGCGCGCGCCACGGCCAGCCGGGCGGAGTCGACCCGGTTGACCTGCCCCATCCCGATGCCGACGGTGGCACCGGCGGCGGCGAGCAGGATGGCGTTGGACTTCACCGAGCGGCAGGCCCGCCAGGCGAACTCGAGGTCCCGCAGAGTCGCTTCGTCAACGGCGTCGCCGGCCTGCAGCGTCCAGTTCGACGGGTCGTCCCCCCTGTCGTCGAGCGCGTCGGCGCTCTGGACGACGAGGCCGCCGCAGATCTGGCGCAGCTCCAGCCCACGGCCGCCGTGCCCCGACGTGCGCAGGATGCGGATGGACGGCTTGCGCGCGAGGATCTCGACCACACCGTCGTCGTAGCCGGGGGCGACGATGACCTCGGTGAACACCTCCGCCACCTGCTCGGCCATCGCGACGGACACGGACCGGTTGGTGGCGATGACGCCGCCGAACGCCGACACCGGGTCGCACGCGTGCGCGAAGCGATGAGCTTCGGCCACGTCCACGCCGACGGCGATGCCACACGGGTTGGCGTGCTTGATGATCGCGACGCACGGGCCGGTGAAGTCGTTGGCGGCGCGCAGCGCGGCGTCGGTGTCGACGTAGTTGTTGTAGGACATCGGCTTGCCATGCAGCTGCTCGGCCTGAGCGAGGCCGTCCTCGACGTTGGGATTGCGATAGAGCGCGGCGCGCTGGTGTGGGTTCTCGCCGTAACGCAGGACATCGGCGCGTTCGTAGGTGCCGGCCATGACATCGGGCCAGCCGGACTCGGCCGCGGTCTCGTCCGGCGCATAGGCGGACGCGAACCACGACGCGACGGCCACGTCGTAGCTGGCGGTGTGCGCGAACGCCTGGGCGGCGAGTCGCTTGCGCGCCTCGAGGGTGAAGCCGCCGGTGCCGAGCGCCTCGACGATCGCGGGGTAGGCGGCCGGGTCGACGACCACCGCGACCGAGGGATGGTTCTTCGCCGCGGCGCGCACCATGGACGGGCCGCCGATGTCGATCTGCTCGACGCACTCGTCCGCAGACGCGCCACTGTCGACAGTTCGGACGAACGGATAGAGGTTGACGACGACGAGGTCGAACGGCTCGACGCCGAGGTCGGTGAGCTGCTGGACGTGCGACTCGAGCCGCAGATCGGCGAGGATGCCGGCATGCACCTTGGGGTGCAGCGTCTTGACCCGGCCGTCCAGACACTCCGGGAAGCCGGTGAGCTCCTCTACCGCGGTCACGTCGACGCCCGCGTCGCGCAGCCGCGCTGCCGTCGAACCGGTCGAGACGACCTCCACCCCTGCCGTGGCCAGTGCTCTGCCCAGCTCGTCGAGGCCGGTTTTGTCATAGACGCTCACGAGAGCGCGGCGGATCGGACGCTTGCTCACTTCAGATGGACCTTCCTGCCGGAGACCTGCCAGCCGCCACGCGACATCCGCCCGACGACGTCGACGAGGAGCGCGCGCTCGACGTCCTTGATCCGGGTGTGCAGCGATGCCTCGTCGTCGTCGGGGCGGACCTCGACCGGAGCCTGGGCGATCACCGGACCGGTGTCCACCCCGGTGTCGACGAGATGCACCGTGCAGCCGGTCACCTTTGCGCCGTAGTCGAGCGCGTCACGGACGGCATGCGCACCGGCGAAGGCCGGCAGCAGCGCCGGATGGGTGTTCACCATGGTGAAGCGCTCGAGGAAGCGCTTGCCCACGATCTTCATGAACCCCGCGGAAACGACGAGATCGGGCTGGTTCGCGGCCACCGCCTCGGTCAACGCCGCGTCCCAGTCGTCACGTTGTGCGTGGTCCGGCACCCGGACGACGAAGGTCGGCAGTCCGGCTCGCTGCGCTCGGGCGAGACCCTCGATGTCGTCACGGTCGGCACCGACGGCGACCACATCGGCGCCGTACGCCGGGTCGGCGCAGGCGTCCAGCAGGGCCTGGAGGTTGGTGCCGGTCCCCGAGACGAGGACGACGAGCCGGGCGGGCAGGACGAGCTCCTCGGTAGGGCCATCGGGGCTCAGGGACTGACGGCTCAGGATACCGCGACGCGAGGCTCGACAGCCCTCACCGGCCGCGACGCCAGGTGAAAGCGCCGGCGGCGCCGCACGCCACGATGGCAACCTCGCCGGCGACGGCCAGGCCGGTCTGCCACGGCGAGGTGCCGACGACCGCCAACCGGCCGGGGCCGGCCGGCCCGGCAGCGAAGGCCGCCAGCACGGCGGCCAGCAGTCCGGCCGCGGCACCCGCCCCGAGGGCGAGGCCCATCGAGCGGACCAACGCCAGCTCGGCCCGCGCCACGATCCACGCCGCGACGATGCCCGCGACGACGAGTACGACGATGCCGACGAGCTCCACCGCGAGCGGCGCGGGCCCTCGGGGCACCGCGGACATGAGCGGCAGCGCCGGAAGGCTGCCGGCATGCGAGCCGTTGACGGTGACCGAGGTCGCGCCCCCGACGGCGAACCCCGGACCGGCGAGATAGCCCAGCACACAGACCGCCGCGTTCGGCAGCAGCGCGAGGTCGAGCGCCACCACGGCGACGGCGGCGACCGCGCCACCGCCGAGCACGTGCAGGCTCTGGCTTGCTTCAGCCACATGCATCGACAGGGCCGCGAGCAGCACCAGCGTCGCGCCCGCGAACAGCACGGCCAGTGCGGCTGCGCCGGCGCCGAGCGGCAGCCGGACGCTCGCCGGCAGGAGCGTCCAGGCCTCGCGCCCCAGCCCCGCGCCGCGCACCGCGCCCCACGCGGCCGCGCCACAGCCGAGTGCCAGACCGGCGAAGAGCGCGACGATCGGAGCCGGGCTGACGGCGGGCGAGTGCGCCGCAGCCGCGACGAACGTGGTGAGGGCGCCGTATGGGAGACCGACCGCGAGCGCGACCGTGCCGACACCGGTGAGGTCCTTGACGCCCTGTCCGCGCGCAAGGACGGCTGCCGACCGCGCCACCAGGAAGGCCAGCCCGAGGGTCAGCAGCAGCGGGGCGATCGCGATGCTGCCGCCGGCCACCCGCAGCGGGATCCGATGCGCGACGAGCCAGATCTGCAGCCCGGTCCGGATGGCGGCGGTGGCACCCGAGCCGGCGCGCGAGTCCGCCGCCCAGGCGACGAGCACGACGACGACGAGGGTGGCGACACCGACGGCCACGGCCCAGAGTGCGGCGAACGAACCCCGCAACCAGACGGACATCGAGGGCAGCGCCTCGTCGTCATAGCGGGCGTTGCTGCTCGTGGTGCGGCTCAGGAGCTCAGTCATCGCCGCCACGGTCCCAAACGACGACGTGGAAGCCGAGCCGCCGCGCCGAGTGGACGCCGCGGTGTGTCGCGTCGCTAGGCCGGGGTGACGAGCTCCCGCATCAGCCGGGCTGTCTCGCTCGGGGTCTTGCCGACCCGGACGCCGACCGCCTCCAGCGCCTCCTGCTTGGCCTGGGCGGTGCCTGACGAGCCCGAGACGATCGCCCCGGCGTGACCCATCGTCTTGCCCTCCGGCGCGGTGAAGCCGGCGACATAGCCGACGACGGGCTTGGTCACGGTGGTCTTGATGAAGTCGGCTGCGCGTTCTTCCGCGTCGCCACCGATCTCACCGATCATCACGATCGCGTCGGTCTCGGGGTCGTCCTGGAACGCACGCAGGCAGTCGATGTGCGTCGTACCGACGATCGGGTCGCCGCCGATGCCGACGCAGGACGAGAATCCGACGTCGCGCAGCTCGTACATCATCTGGTAGGTCAGGGTGCCGCTCTTGCTGACGAGGCCGACCCGGCCGGGTCGGGTGATGTCGGCGGGGATGATGCCGGCGTTGGAGGTGCCGGGCGAGATGATGCCCGGGCAGTTGGGCCCGATGATGCGCGTCCGGCCGGATTCCTGCGAGTAGGCGAAGAAATAGGCCGTGTCCTGCACCGGGATGCCCTCGGTGATGACGACGAGCAGCGGGATCGAGGCGTCGATCGCCTCAATGGCAGCGTCAC
>JAVEEH010000317.1 GCA_030840545.1 Frankiaceae bacterium
CTGCTGTTCGGGGTGAGCGCCGTGTACCACCTCGGCACCTGGTCCCCGCGGGTGACCGGCGTGCTGCGCCGGGTGGACCACTCGAACATCTTCCTCATCATCGCGGGCACCGCGACGCCGCTCGCCGTGCTGCTGCTCGAGCCGTCCACGGCGCGGATCATGCTGTGGATCGTGTGGGGCGGCGCGGTCGCCGGGCTGACGTTCCGCGTGGTCTGGCTCGGCGCGCCGCGCTGGGCGTACACGCCCCTGTACCCCGCGCTCGGCTGCACGATGCTCTTCTTCCTCCCCCAGTTCTGGGCCGGCGGCGGCGCCGCAGTCGTGTGGCTCATCGTCACCGGCGGCGCGGCGTACATCGCCGGCGCGGTGGTGTACGCGACCAAGCGCCCCAACCCCAGCCCGCGCTGGTTCGGCTTCCACGAGCTGTTTCACGCACTCACGGTGGCGGGGTTCCTCTGCCAGTACGTCGCGGCGTCGCTGGTGGTCTACCGGGCGGCCTGAGCCGCCGGAAGGCTAGCGGTTGATGACGTAGGGCATCAGGTCGGCCAGCGAGGTAACGGTGAGGACGTCCGCGGGCGCGGGCGCACGGATATGCAGCCGGTCCTGACTGCCGCGAAGATGCAGCGAGATCTCGCTGGTCACGCCGTGAGCCGACGCCCTTATCTCCTCCTGGCGTGGGAGGCCAGAACCGTCCAGCCAGACGTCGACGGGAATTGAGTGGATGCCTGCGGCGGCAAGCTGGTCGGGGCCGGTGCGGAACTGAGGGGGCACGCGCTTGGCTGCCTCCGCCGGGTCGATATCCACTCGATAGTGCGTCGTCGCAGCGCCGTCGATCGTGTCGTGGCCGACCACACTCACGGTCCCGTGGGCGCCGGCGAGTATCCGCAGATAGCCCAGTGAGGTGCCGGGGTTCTGCTGGTTGATACCGGCGACGGAGAGGCCGACCCAGTGCTTGCCGCCGGCGAGAGCGATATGCGCGGGGTCGACTTTCGCATACATGGTCGATCCCAGGTTGATCGCCTGGAAGGTTCCCAATCCCTGCGGCAGCGATTCACTAAAGGTGCCGTTCCGTGAGCGCGGGTCGAAGGCGCCGCTGCCGTCGATGGACACTTTCTGCCCGTTGCCTTCGACAGAGATCCGCATCTGCACGCTGACGCTCGGATACTGCTCGAGGCGCAAGGACGACTTCTGGATGAGGGCGAGCACGCGACCGCCGGCCTGCGGCAGCGCCGTGCCGGAGTCGACGGCGAACGAGGCGGCCACGCCGGCCGCGAGCACCAGGGACGTCAGTGCGACCTGCAGCCGGACGCGAAGCGTGCTGGGCATAGCCGTTCCTTCCGTGGCCTCGCGGTCACTCTGGCAGCGGACCGGCGGCGCCGCTACCGAGGTGCGGGCGGCAGCGCACCGGCACGGGCGATGTCGCCGAGCAGTCGCGCGGAGGGGCGGGCGGTGCGCGCCATGGTGGTGC
Organism: Frankiaceae bacterium; assembly: GCA_030840545.1. Lineage (GTDB taxonomy): Bacteria > Actinomycetota > Actinomycetes > JAFAQI01 > JAFAQI01 > JAFAQI01. The sequence continues at coordinate 1,466 of JAVEEH010000317.1, forward strand.
GGTCGACCCCGATGAGACCGAACGTCGGCCGGTAGCCGTGCGCCCATTCGAAGTTGTCGAGCAGGCTCCAGTGCAGATAGCCGCGCACCGGCAGCCCGTCGTCGATCGCGGCTGCCACGGACGCCAGCCCTCGCAGGATGAACTCCACCCGCTCGGTGTCGTCGGTGGTGGCGATGCCGTGCTCGGTGACGACGAGGTCCTTGCCGGGCAGCAGCTCGGCCGCGCGTCGCAGGGTCGCGCCGATCGCCTCCGGCCGGAACTCGTAACCCATGTCCGTGCGGCGAACTCCGTCGTCGTGAGTCGGGCGCATCGCACTGAACGCGCTGCGCATCATGCCGGGCAGCACGCGCTTGCGGACCGGGCCGACGTCGGCAATGAGTCGCGCGGCCGGGCCGAGCAGCGCGGGGAGCACCACCGGCACCCTGGTGTAGCTCTGCACGCCGACGTAGTCGTCGTCGATGGCTGCCTCGAGGAAGACGTCCTCGAACATCCGGCGCGCTCGCCGCATCGGCGCGCGCCCGGCACCGTTGGACACCCACTCCTGCATGCCGTGGGTCGCCCCCACCTTGGCCTGGGGCCGCAACGACTTGATTGCCGCCAGCGCGAGCTGATGGCCGCGGACCAGCCCGCTGGTCGCCCGCTCGCAGGAGTCCAGGTCGCGGGTGCCCGGCGGCCAGCCGAAGACCCCGAGATAGCCGCCCACCGCCACGTTGCCCGGCTCGTTGAGGGTGCACCACCAGTCGACGGCGTCGCCGAGCGCTCGGACGACGCGCTCGCAATAGCGGGCGAACAGATCCGGCGCCTCGGGTGCGAGCCAGCCGCCGCGGGCGGCCAGCCACTGCGGCAGCGTGAAGTGATGCAGCGTGACCATCGGGGTCACACCGGCTGCCCGCACGGCCTGGGTCACCGCGCGGTAGTGGTCCAGCTCGCCCTGGTCGAACTGGCCGTCACTGGGCTCGATGCGGGCCCACTCCACGGAGAAGCGGTAGGTGTTGAGGCCGAGGTCGGCGAGCAGCCCGATGTCGTCGGCGTAGCGCGTGTAGTGCTCACAGGCGCGGCCGCTCGGCTCGGGCACCGGAGAGTCCGCCCGGTGCTCCCACTCCCACCAGTCGCTGTTGACGTTGCCGCCCTCGACCTGGTGCGCGGCGGTCGCGGCACCCCAGAGGAAGTCCGCCGGGAACTGGACGGCAGTCATGCGCCGATCATGCAGGTGTCAACGTCGCGACCTGTCACCGGAGGTGGACCGGGGCGACAACTCCCACCGCCCGACGCTGACGAATCTTCGCGTTGTTGCGCCTTGGAACGGCGTGTCGCGCCTCGGAGGCGACAGTTACGCGAAGATCACTCGACGACCAACATGGTGGAGCTGCGGGGAGTCGAACCCCGGACCTCTTCGATGCGAACGATATTCACAACCTCTTTCGAGGCTATTGAATCGGCCGCCGTCATCGGTAAAACTGCAGGTCAGAGGCCCTTTTCGTCCTGACCGTTCGTCACCGTCGGACACCGCTCTTGTCCGTGGTTTCACGGACGAGCCACGGACGGATGATCTTGAGGCGGTGACCGGTGGCCTACGCGAAACGGCGAGTCGGCGACGGCGGCCGGGTGCGCTTCACCGCGGTCTACCTCGACCCGCGCGGCCGTGAGCGCTCTGCCGGCACCTACGACGGCAAGCGGGCAGCAGAGAAGGCCGCTCACCTAGCCGAGGGGTCCATCGCGAACGGCGAGTGGATCGACCCGGCCAACGCACGGATGACGTTCCGCGAGTACGTCGACGGCTACTGGTGGCCGAGCAAGCACCTCGAGGTCAACACGCGCGTCACCTACCGGACCATCCTCGAGAAGCACTTCCTGCCGTTCTTCGGCGCGATGCCGATGGGCTCGATCGTGCCGACGACAGTCGAGGCCTGGATCGGGCTCGCGGCGCCGAAGCTCGCCCCGCGGTCCGTGCGGCAGTACGTCGCGCTCCTGAGCAGCGTCTTCCGTCGAGCGGTGCGAGACCGGGTCGTCGGCTTCAACCCGTGCGACGCAGTGGAGACGCCAAAGGTGGTCAACCAGCCACTGCGGATACCCACTCCGTCCGAGTTCGAGGCGGTGCTCGCCGAACTCCCGGCTCGTTACCAGGCGCTCGTCCTGGTCGACATCGAGACCGGTCTGCGCTGGGGTGAGCTGATCGCCCTCCGGCCGCGGCACATCGACTTCCTCCGCCGGTCCATCCGCGTCGAGCAGGTGGTCGTCGAGGTGCCGAAGCGCCGCTCGCCGACCGGCGAGCGCATGATCGTCAAGGACTACCCGAAGGACGACGAGCCGCGGACCCTGCGGGTCACCGAGGGGGTGCTGCAGTCACTCGCCGCCGTGATCGATCGTCTCGACCTGAGTCCGGACGATCTCATCTTCCCGTCGACCGGCAAGAAGGGTGGAGGACCGCTGTCGCGCAACACGTTCCGAACGAAGATCTGGCTGCCGGCCCTGAAGCGTTCCGGCATCGGTTACCACCTGCGGATGCATGACCTTCGGCACGCGCACGCCTCGTGGTCCCTGGCCGGCGGTGCTGACATCAAGGCGGTGATGGAGCGGATGGGCCACCGGCAGCTGTCAACGACGCAGCGTTACCTGCACACCCTGCCCGACTCCGACGACCGTGCCCTGGCCGCATTCACTCGCATCCGTTCCGGCTGACCGCACCCCCGGCGGGTTGCGCGCCCGAAAATATCCGGCGTTATTCTCGCTTGCGTGCCGACCGGCCCGGAGGGGGACTTCGTCTCCTTGGTCCTGCGCCGCAACCGTGGTTGGCCGTGGCCCGATGACAGTTGGGGGCTGCGCCCTCTGTACGGCGACGGCGGCTGGTGTCAGACGTGCCACATCCCAACGCGCGAACAGAACGGGAACCTGGTCCTGAAACGGAGCGGCCTGACCCCGACTGGCGCATGGGTGCCGAACTGGCTCTTCGATGTGCTTTGCCTGGCTGAGGAACTCGCCAAGGAGGTGGCCGCCCGCTTCCCTGTCGTGCTGCGCCAGATCGACACGCCGAAGGCAGGGGAGCGCCTGCCCGCAATGCAGTTGATCGTCCCGACAACCGTTGCTCACTGGTATGACGAGGGCGAACTCATCGACCAGACGACGCGACGGCACGGAGAGGCCGGTGCGGCATGTCCCACCTGCGGTACCTGGCGGTGGTTGCCACTGCCGAAATCGGAACTTCCCCGAGCCATATCGGACACTTCGTGGGAAGGGCAGTCGGCCATTGCGTCGCCTGAATGGTTCGGCGCTGGTGGACAGTCTTACCGGCAGG
>JAVEEH010000130.1 GCA_030840545.1 Frankiaceae bacterium
GCGCCGGACCGACACGCGGCCAAGCCGAAGATCGCGCAATGCGGCCCCTAGAAGGGCCGCATCCCGCGATTCAGGGAATGCGCGGCGCTGGGTCGTCGCCGAGGACTGCGGTCGCCACCCGGTCGCGGTGGAACGCGACGTCGCCCCACTGGGACGAGAGCGTCCAGGTGCGCTTCATCCACATGTGCAGGTCGTGCTCGTAGGTGTAGCCGATGCCGGCGTGCACCTGCAGCGCGGTGCGCGCCGCCCGTTGCGCGGCGAGGGTGGCCGCGACCTTGGCGTGCGACGCGTCCCGCGCCCGCGAGGGAAGGGCGTGCGCCACCGACCACGCGGCCCGGTGCACGACCGGCAGGGCGAAGGCGTTGGCCACACAGACATCCGCGAGCTGATGCTTCACGGCCTGGAACGAGCCGATCGGCCGGCCGAACTGCTCGCGTGTCAACGCATAGCGCACCGACATGTCGAGCATGGCCTGCGCCAGCCCGACAAGCTGGGCGGCGACCGCGACGCAGGCGACGTCGAAGGCAGCCATGCCGTCAGCGCCCGTGACGATGCGGCCGGCCGACGGCTGCCAAGCGACGACGCCGAGGCCGGCGCCGCGGTCCAGCGCCGGCTCGGGCGCGAGGTCGACCGCTGACCGCTCGAGAGCGTGCAGGCCGACGTCATCGGCAAGCAGGAAGAGGTCGGCCCACTGCGCGCCCATCAGCAACGCGTCCGGACCGCTACCCAACGCCAGCACGGCGTCGCCGGCCGCGATCCGCGGGAGCCACTCGGCCGCGACCGGGCCACCGGCCGCTGCCAGCAGCGCAGCGCCGGCCAGCGTTTCGACGACCGGCTCCGGCAGCGCGGCGCGACCGGTCTCGACAAGGACCGGAACGGCTGCGGTCAGGTCCATGCCCGAACCACCGTGCGCCGCCGGCACGGTGAGCCCGGTGACACCGACATCGGCCAGCCGCTTCCACAGTCCCGGCACCCGGCCGTTGCCGGACTCCCACGCCGCGCGCAACGCTTCGGCGTCGCACGAACGCTCGAGCAGCTCGCGCACGCTCGCGGCAAACTCCACCGCGTCGGGCGCGGGCAGCAGCCGCATCGTGGTCATCGCGGCAGCCCGAGCACTCGCTCGGCGACGACGTTGCGCTGCACCTCGTTGGTGCCGGCATAGATGGGCCCCGCGAGTGAGAACAGATAGCCGTCGAGCCAGCCCGCGTCGGCGCCGCTCGTGAGAGTGGACCGGGAGCCGAGCAGCCGCAGCGCGGTCTCGTGGATCTGGATGTCCAGCTGCGACCAGAAGAGCTTGTTGGCGCTCGACTCCGCGCCGATCGGCTTACCGGCGAGGGCCTCGAGCGCGGTGGACTGCACATAGAGGCGGTAGGCGTCCGCGTCCATCCACGCCTGGGTCACGTCGTCGCGCAGCGCGGCCGGCGCCCCCGTCGTACGACGCAACAGCGACACCAGCCGGTCAGCCGACGCCATGAAGCGGCCCGGTGACCGCAACGTCAGGCCGCGTTCGGACGTCGTCGTCGACATCGCGACCTTCCAGCCCTGGCCGACCTCGCCGAGCACCCGGTCGTCCGGCACGAACACGTCGTCGAAGAACACCTCGGCGAAGCCGGGCTCACCGTCGAGCTGCCGGATCGGCCGCACGGTGACGCCGTCGGCGGACAGCGGCAGCAGCAGGTAGGTCAGCCCGTGGTGGCGGGTCGAGTCGGGGTCGGTGCGGAAGAGGCCGAACATCCAGTCGGCGAAAGCCGCTCGGGTGGACCAGGTCTTCTGGCCGTTGACCCGCCAGCCCCCATCGACCTTCGTGGCCCGGGACCGCAGCGCGGCGAGATCACTGCCCGCACCCGGCTCCGACCAGCCCTGCGCCCAGATCTCCTCGCCGCGGGCCATCGGGAGCATGAAGCGGTCGCGCTGCGCGTCGGTGCCGAACTCGAACAAGGTCGGGGCGAGCAGGAAGATGCCGTTCTGCCCCACCCGGACCGGAGCGCCGGCGGCCCAGTACTCCTCCTCGAAGACGAGCCATTCGAGCAGCCCCGCGTCGCGTCCGCCGTAGCGCTGCGGCCAGGTCACCACCGCGAGACGGGCGTCGAACAGCTGTCGCTCCCACTCGCGGTGGGCCGCGAAGCCGGTGGCGGTGTCGAGCGAGGGCAGCGGCTGCGGCGGCAGGTTGGCCGCCAACCAGCCGCGGACCTCCACGCGGAAGCCGTCCAGGGCCGGGTCGACGCTCAGGTCCATCGAGTCGCACGCTCCTCGGGCCGCTGTCGGCAGGGGTGATCTGACGCCCCGTCAGATGGGGTTAACCTACCGACATGCCAGCGGCCTACATCGTCGAAGCGGTTCGCACTCCTGTCGGGAAGAAGAACGGCGGCCTCGCGGCCGCTCATCCGGCCGACCTGGGCGCCCACGCGCTGAAGACCCTGGTCGAGCGTGCCGGGATCGACCCGGCCGCCGTCGAGGACGTCGTCTTCGGCTGCCTCGACACACTCGGCCCGCAGGCCGGCGACATCGCGCGCACCGCCTGGCTCGCCGCTGGGCTGCCCGAGGAGGTGCCCGGCACCACGATCGACCGCCAGTGCGGGTCATCGCAGCAGGCGATCCACTTCGCCGCCCAGGGCGTCATGAGCGGCACCCAGGACGTCGTGGTCGCGGGCGGCGTGCAGAACATGAGCCAGATCCCGATCGGCTCGGCGTTCCGGGTGGCGGCGTCGCTCGGCCTTGACCAACCCGACCCGTTCAGCGGCTCGAAGGGCTGGCAGGCGCGTTACGGCGACCAGCCGGTCAACCAGTTCCACGGCGCCGAGCTCATCTCCGAGAAGTGGGGCATCACCCGCGAGGAGATGGAGTCCTTCGCGCTCGAGTCGCACCGCCGCGCGATCCAGGCCATCGACGAGGGCCGGTTCGACCGCGAGATCGTGGCCTACGGCGACGTCACGGCCGACGAGGGGCCGCGGCGCGACACCACGCTGGAGAAGATGCAGTCGCTCAAGCCGGTCGCCGAGGGCGGCCGGATCACCGCGGCGGTGTCCTCTCAGATCTCCGACGGGGCCGCTGCGCTGCTGGTCGTGTCCGAGCGCGCGCTCGCGACTCACAACCTGACCCCGCGGGCTCGCATCCACCAGCTGTCGGTGCGCGGGGCAGACCCCATCTACATGCTCACGGCCCCGATCCCGGCCACCGCCCACGCGCTCGACAAGGCCGGTCTCACCCTCGACGACATCGACCTGGTCGAGATCAACGAGGCGTTTGCCCCGGTCGTGCTCGCCTGGCAGCGCGAGACCGGTGCCGACCTGACGAAGGTCAACGTCAACGGCGGCGCCATCGCGCTGGGCCACCCGCTGGGCGCCACCGGCGCCCGCCTCATGACCACCCTGCTGCACGAGCTCGAACGGACCGGTGGCCGCTACGGCCTGCAGACCATGTGCGAGGGCGGCGGCCAGGCAAACGCCACCATCATCGAGCGTCTCTAGCCCGTTTCGGGCAGGTTTCGCCCCCCGCATTGCTGCGCATGATCACGGAATACCCGCGCGGTTACCCATGCCCTGGTAGCCGCCTATCCGTGCCTGCCCGGGGGGCGCAAGACGTCTATGACGACGATGCCCGCGAAGTGGGTGTTCCGCGAAGCCGGCAACTTCGCCGCCATGTCGCTCGACACCGTGCGGGCCGCCTTCCGCCGGCCGGTGCAGTGGCGTGAGTTCATCCACCAGCTGTGGTTCGTGGCGAGCGTCTCGATCCTGCCGACCTGCCTGGTCGCGATCCCGTTCGGCGCCATCATCGCCCTGCAGACCGGCGCGCTGATCCGCCAGCTCGGCGCGGTGTCGCTCAACGGTGGTGCGTCCGTTGTCGCGGTCGTGCGCGAGGCCAGCCCCATCGTCACCGCACTCATCATCGCCGGTGCGGCGGGCTCCGCGATCTGCGCCGACCTCGGTGCCCGCAAGATCCGGGACGAGATCGACGCGATGGAGGCCCTGGGCATCAGCCCGATTCACCGGCTGGTCGTCCCGCGGGTCGGGGCCGTCATGGTGGTCGCACTTCTCCTCAACGGTCTGGTGTCCGTCGTCGGCGTTGCCGGCGGCTACTTCTTCAGCGTCGTGGTCGAGCACGGCACTCCCGGTCCCTATTTCGCCTCGTTCACCGAGCTCGCGCAGATCCCTGACCTCTTACAAGCGGAGGGCAAGGCTCTGGTGTTCGGCTTCGTTGCGGCTCTCGTCGCGTCCTACCAGGGGCTGCGCGCCAAGGGCGGCCCCAAGGGCGTGGGCGACGCGGTCAACCAGTCGGTGGTCTTCACGTTCATGTTGCTGTTCGCCATCAATTTCGTAGCGACCGCGATCTACCAACAGGTCATCCCGCAGAAGGCGCTCTGAGCCGTGGGCGCGCATTCTCAACCGAGCACCGGTTTCACGCTGCCGAAGCCGTTTCGACCCCTGATCGCCGCCTGGCGGGGCGCGGGGTCGGCGCTCGACGACCTGGGCCGGCAGGCGACGTTCTATGCCCGGACCATCGGATGGACCTACCGCGTGCTCCTCCGCTACAAGAAGGAGGTCCTCCGGCTCCTGTCGGAGGTGGCGTTCGGCACCGGCGCCCTGGCCGTGATCGGGGGCACGGTCGTGATCGTCGTCTTCATGACGTTCTTCACCGGGCTCGAGGTCGGCCAGCAGGGCTACAACTCGCTCAACCAGCTCGGCGCAGCCGTCTACACCGGCTTCATCTCGGCCTACTTCAACACCCGCGAGATCGCGCCCATCATCGCGGGCATCGCGCTGTCGGCGACCGTGGGAGCGGGCTTCACAGCACAGCTCGGCGCGATGCGCGCGAGTGAGGAGATCGACGCGTTGGAGACGATCGGCATCCCGTCGATCCCGTTCCTCGTCACCTCACGGCTCATCGCGGGGATGCTCGCGGTCATCCCGCTCTATGTGCTCGGGCTGCTGTCGTCCTACCTGTCAACCCAGCTCATCACGACGAAGCTCTACGGCCAGTCCTCCGGCACCTACCACCACTACTTCTTCCAGTTCCTGCCCAAGAGCGACATCTACATCTCGTTCGGCAAGGTGATGGCGTTCGCATTCGTCATCATCCTCACGCACTGCTACTACGGCTACAAGTCCTCCGGCGGCCCGGCCGGCGTCGGCGTGAGCGTCGGCCGCGCGGTCCGGCTGGTCATCACCACCATCGTCGCGATGGACCTGTTGCTCGACCTCGCGCTCTACGGCACGCAGGTCACCGTTCGGATCGCAGGCTGACATGCGCCGACACCCTTACAAGCTCTACGGCGCGGCATTGCTCGTCGTAGCGGCCGGGCTGGTCTGGCTGGCGATCCTCTTCTTCAAGCAGACGTTCACGCCCGCGACCTACGTCAC
>JAVEEH010000352.1 GCA_030840545.1 Frankiaceae bacterium
GTGACAACTCTTCGTCGTACGGCGGAAACGGCCGCCCCGCTGGCGGCCCGCCTCGGCCTGGAGCCGCGGGTCGAGCCCGACCTCCGGGAGATCTACCTCGGGGAGTGGGAGGGGGTCGCCTTCCGCAAGTACGTCAGCGAGCGGCACCCGATCGCGGTGCAGATGTTCCTCGAGCAGCGCTGGGACGTGATCCCCGGCGCCGAGAGCAACGCGGCGTTCTCCACCCGGGTCCGGGCCGGCCTCGAACGGATCATCGCCGCGCACCGGGGCCAGCGCGTGGTCGTCGTGGTCCACGGCGGGGTGATCGGGCAGGCGATGGCGCTCGCCGGCGGGTCGTCTGCGTTCGCCTTCCTCGGCGCCGACAACGCCTCCATCTCCCAGCTCGTCGCCATGCCGATGCCGTGGGTCATCCGGCGGTTCAACGACACCGCGCACCTTGACCCAACCTTCAGCCTCGTCCCGGCGCCGCTCACCTGACGGCGTCCGTTTCGTCCACTGGTCGGCTCGGCACGTCGGTGCCAGGATCGGAAGCGTCCGGACGCGTCCGGCGCCCGGCAGTCAGCCGGTGGGGGTGGTCGCATGGTGCAGGCCCAGATCAGCAATCTCGACCGTGACGGCGAGGTTCGTGAGTTCAAGGCGCATGGCCGTGCCGTGGTTGGCAGCGCCGGGGGCGCCGCCTTCGTCAAGGGCACGTTCGAGCCCGGCTGGCGGTTCTCGACGGATGTCGGCCCGATCGTCGGCACCACGTCATGTCAGACCCGGCACCTCGGCTATGTCCTGTCCGGCCGGATGCACATGCAGCTGGACGACGGCACCGAGTCCGAGGTCGGCCCCGGTGACATGTTCGACCTACCCGCCGGCCACGACGCGTGGGTGGTCGGTGACGAGCCGGTCGTGATGGTCGACACCTCTCCTGATGCCACCCGCTATGCCAAGGGCGGCACGGCAGCGCCCGGTGCGGTCTCCGAGGACCGCTACATGTCACTGGTACGCAAGGGATATGAGGCGTTCAACGCGGGCGACATCGAGACACTCGTGACATTGTTCGCCCACGACGTCGTGCAGCACACGCCCGGCACCAGCGTGATCGCCGGTGACCACAAGGGCATCGAATCGGTCCTCGGCTACTACGCCAAGCTCGGCGAGCTCACGGGTGGGACGTTCCGGGCCGACCTCATCGACGTCCACGGTGACGGTCGCGGTCACGTCGCAGCCACCCACCAGGTCACCGCGACGAGGAATGCCGTCACCCGGGTCAGCCGCGGCTCGATCCTGTTCACGTTCCTCGGCGACAAGGTTGTCGACCTCCTCGAGCTGCATGGCGACCTGGCGGGGGATGACGCGTTCCTGGCCTGAGCCCCGACGCCCCGACGGCGGCGCGGTAGCGTCCCGCACGTGGCCGACCTGACCTATCCGGTCCCGAGCGGGACGCTCGCCGGTTATCTCGCCGTGCCTTCGACGCCGGGCCCCTGGCCCGGCGTCGTTGTTCTCCACGAAATCTTCGGGCTGACCGACGACATCCGCCGGCAGGCCGACCGGTTCGCCGACGCGGGCTACCTCGCGTTGGCGCCGGACCTCTTCGGCTGGGGCAACACGGCCCGCTGCCTCATCGCAACGATGCGCACCATGATGTCCGGTCACGGACGAGCGCTCGACGACATCCAGGCCGGACGGCGGATGCTCGCCGACCGCGACGACTGCACCGGCCAGGTCGGTGTCATCGGCTTCTGCATGGGCGGCGGGCTCGCAGTGCTGGTCGCCCCCGAGGGTTTCGCTGCAGCCGCGCCCAACTACGGCGACGTACCGAAAGACGCCGAGCACAAGCTGCGCGATGCGTGCCCGATGGTCGCCTCGTACGCGGGGAAGGACCGTCGGCTCAGGGGCACGGCCGAGCGGCTGGAGGCGGCGCTCGCGGCGTTGGGTGTCGACCACGACGTGAAGGAGTACGCCGAGGCAAAGCACGGCTTTCTCTTCCCGCACACCGGCAAGGCGGCCATCTCCGAGCCGCTGATCGTGCAGTTCGACCCCGACGCGGCCGCCGACGCGTGGCAGCGAATCTTCAGCTTTTTCGACCAACACGTGAAGGGAACCACCGCATGAGCGACGTCGAGGTCAGCACCGAGATTGCCGCAGAGCCCGGAGTGGTGTGGCGGCTGGTGAGCGACGTCACGCGAATGGGCCAGTGGAGCCCCGAGACGACGAGCTGCCGGTGGCTGGGTGGCGCGACCGGGCCGGCGGTGGGCGCGAAGTTCAAGGGCAGCAACAAACATGGCTTCCGGCGGTGGAGCACGACCTGCACCGTGACGGCGGCCGAGCCGGGCAAACGCTTTGCGTTCGACGTGCACTACGGACCAGTTGCGATCTCCTCGTGGGACTACACCTTCACGTCGAGCGGAGCCGGCACGACGGTCAGCGAGTCGTGGGACGACCGTCGTCCGGGCTGGATGAAGGGGCTGTCTGCGCCGGTGATGGGGATCGCCGATCGCCCGGGACACAACCGCAGCGGCATGGAGGCCACGCTCGCGCGACTCAAGGAGGCGGCCGAGGCCGGGCGATCGGTCCAGAGCAGCTGATGCACTGCTAGAGCGCCAAGTCGACCACGACCGGTGCGTGGTCGCTCGGCCCTTTGCCCTTGCGGGCGTCCCGGTCCACGTAGGCATCCTTGACGGCTGATGCAACGGTCTTGTTCGCGTAGACGAGGTCGATCCGCATCCCCATGTTCTTGTGGAACATCCCGGCCCGGTAGTCCCAGTAGGTGTAGGGCGTGTCGTGCTTCATCGCGCGCGGCATGATGTCGTCCAGCCCGAGCGCGCGCAGATCGGAAAGCGCCGTGCGTTCCGCATCGGTCACGTGCGTGGACCCGACGAACGCGGACGGATCCCAGACGTCCTCATCTGTCGGCGCGATGTTGAAGTCGCCGGTCACGATGAACGGCCGGTCCTGCGCGACCTCCGGTGCCAACGCGTCCCGTAGCGCGGCGAGCCATTCCAACTTGTAGGGATAGTGCGGGCTGTCGAGCGAGCGGCCGTTGGGGACGTAGACGGACCAGACGCGCAGCGGTCCGCAGGTGGCGCCGATGGCGCGGGCCTCGACCGCAGGTGGCTTGCCGATCAGCGCCGGGTCGTCCTCGTCGGCCGGGGGCGCGTAGGGCGGCTGCCCGGTGAAGCCGTTCGACACGTCTTGCAAGCCGATGCGCGACAGGATGGCGACGCCGTTCCACCGGCCGTCCCCATTGGCCGCGACCTCGTAGCCGAGCGCCTCGGCGCCCTCACCGGGGAAGGCGTCCCCGGCGATCTTCGTCTCCTGTAGGCACAGCACGTCCGGTTCGGCGAGCTCCAGCCACTCGTTGAGGCGGGGGAGCCGCGCGCCGACCGAGTTGACGTTCCACGTCGCGATCCGCACCGCCCCACCCTAGGTCGGGGCGCCATATCGTCGGTTGCGTGGTCACCGACGCCGACCTGGTCGCGCTGCCGAAGGCGCATCTGCACCTGCACCTGACCGGTGGCATGCGTCACGCGACGCTGGTCGAGCTTGCGCAGCAGCACGGCGTACACCTGCCGGAGCGGCTCGTCGACGACCTGCCGGACGACTGGCGGGTCCTCGGTTGGGCGCGTTTCCAGCGGCTCTACGACCTGGCTCGTGGCGTGCTTCGGTCGCCGGCGGAGATTCACCGGCTGGTGCGCGAGATCGCCGAGGACGAGCGCGCCGCCGGCTCGCGTTGGCTCGAGCTGCAGGTGACTCCCAGCGGTTATGCCGTGCGGCTGGGTGACCTCGTGACGGCGATGGAGGTCTTCTGCTCCGCTGCTGCTGACGCCGAACGCGCGACCGGTGTCGGTGTCCGCCTGATCGTCGCCGCCAACCGGACCCGCCCGCCTTGGGAGGCCGAGACCCTCGCCCGCCTCGCCGTCCGGCACCGCGGCGATGGTGTCGTCGGCTACGGGTTGTCGAACGACGAGCGGGCCGGGTCGCCCGAGGACTTCGCCAAGGCGTTTCGGCTCGCTCGGGAGGGTGGCCTCATCGCCGTGCCGCACGCCGGTGAGCTGCTCGGGGCGAGATCGGTCGCGCGCACCGTCGACGTGCTCGCGCCGCGACGCCTCGGCCACGGCGTCCGGGCCGTGGAGGATCCGTCACTGCTCGACGTGCTGGCCGAACGCGCCATCGCCTGTGAGGTCTGTCCCGCGTCCAACGTCGCACTGGGTGTCTTCGCGGGCCACGAGGCCGTGCCGCTGCGACCGCTCGAGGTTGCCGGTGTTCCGGTCGTGCTGGCGGCGGACGACCCGTTGCTGTTCGGGGCCGGCCTGGTCGAGCAGTACGCCGCCGTGCGCGACGTGCACGGTTATGGCAGTGGGGACCTCGCACGCTTGGCGCGGGCATCCGTCATCCACTCGACCATGCCGCCCGACTTGCGCGCCCGGATGCTCAGTGACATCGACGAGTGGGAGCGCGCGGCCGCGGCTCGCATGCGCGGGTAGCCTCGTATTTCGTGCCCCAACGCAACGAACTGCGCAACGTCGCGATCATTGCGCACGTCGACCACGGCAAGACCACCCTCGTCGACGCGATGCTCTGGCAGTCCGGCGCGTTCACGGCCCACCAGGCCGAGGAAGGTTCGGTCAACGAGCGGGTCATGGACTCGATGGACCTCGAGCGCGAGAAGGGCATCACCATCCTCGCGAAGAACACCGCGGTCCGCTATGGCAGCACGACGATCAACATCATCGACACGCCCGGTCACGCCGACTTCGGCGGTGAGGTCGAACGTGGCCTCG
>JAVEEH010000012.1 GCA_030840545.1 Frankiaceae bacterium
CCGTCGCTCGACTGGTCGCCACTGGGCACGAGCTCGGGTGTGATGCCCCACGCGCGGACCGCCTCCGCGGTCTGCTCGCCCACACAAGCAACCTTCACTCCGGCGAGGGCGCGGGAGTCGAGACCGAGTTCTTCGATCTTTTCGCGCACCGCCCGCACCGCGTTGACGGACGTGAACGCGATCCACGCGTAGCGGCCGCTCACCAGGCCTCGGATCGCGCGGTCCATCGCCTGCGGGGTGCGCGGTGGCTCGACGGCGATCGTCGGCACCTCGACCGGCACGGCGCCGTAGGACACCAGCTGCTCGGACAACGCCGCGGCCTGCTCCTTGGTGCGCGGCACCAGGACCTTCCAGCCGAACAGCGGCTTGGTCTCCCACCACGACAGCTTGTCCCGCAGCCGCACGACGTCGCCGATGATCGCCACCGCCGGCGCGGTCAGGCCGGCTGCGTCGCGCTCGACGTTGTCGAGTGTCGACACGACCGTGTGCTGCTGGCGGGTCGTGCCGTCGGCGGTGAGGGCGATCGCCGTCTCGGCGCGACGTCCGTGCTCCATCAGCGCAGCCGCGACCTTGCCGATCGCTCGTACGCAGTTGAGGAGCACGAGCGTGCCGGGCGTCGAGGCGAGGGTCGCCCAGTCGGGCTCCGGTGCCTCAGGACCGACGTCCACGATGTGCACGGCATGGGTCTTCTTGTCGGTGACCGGGATGCCGGCATAGCTCGCCACAGCGGTCGCCGAGGTGACGCCAGGGACGAGCTCGAACGGGACTTTGGCGCGCGCGCACGCCTCGGCCTCTTCGGCCAACCCACCGAGGAGTGCTGGGTCGCCGTCGAGCAGGCGGACGACCCGGTGGCCGTCCTTCGCTGCCGCTACGACGGTGCGCGTCCGCTCGCTGTGATCGAGGTCGGCGGCGTCGATGATCTCGACGCCTTCGCGACAGTGCGCCAGCAGCTGCTGGCGGGCGATGCGGTCGAGCACGACGACGTCGGCGTCGGCCAACGCCTCCGCGGCGCGCAAGGTCAACAGGCCCGGGTCGCCGGGCCCGCCCCCGACGAACGTGACAAGGCCGATCTTCTTCTTGGTGCGTGAGGTGGTCACGGGTTCTCCCCGATCAGGTCCGCCGCGCCCTCTTCGAGCAACTGCGCGGCAAGACGACGGCCGAGCCCCTCGCTGTCAGCAAGGGGACCGGTGGCGGACAAACGGATTGCGTGCGAGCCGTCGACCGAAGCGACGACGCCACGCAGATAGATCTCCTCTTCCCCGGATTCGCCGAGGGCAACGTCAGCCAACGCTCCGACCGGCGCGCTGCAACCGGCCTCGAGTGCTGCGAGCAGGGACCGCTCGGCGGTCACGGCGGCGCGCGAGCCCGGGTCGTCGAGCCGCTCGGCGAGGGTCGCGACCAGCGCCGGCTCGGACTCCCGGCACTCGACGGCGAGGGCTCCCTGCCCCGGGGCCGGCAACATCTGGCCCGGATCGAGCACCTCGGCCGCCTCGGCCAGCCGGCCGAGCCGGGCAAGTCCGGCGGCAGCGAGCACGACTGCGTCGTAGTCGCCATCGGCGACCTTTCGCAGCCGCGTGTCGACGTTGCCGCGGATCGCGACGACGTCGAGCCCGAGTCCGAGGGCACGCAGCTGGGCCGCCCGCCGCGGCGAGCCGGTGCCGACCCGGGTGCCGGCCGGGAGCTCGGTCAACCGCAGGCCTTCGCGCGAGACGAGTGCGTCGCGCGGGTCGGCGCGCAGCGGCACGGCCGCGACCGCCAACCCCTCGGCCGGCCGAGTCGGCAGGTCCTTGAGCGAGTGCACCGCGAAGTCGATGTCGCCGGCGGACAGCCGCTCGCGCAGCTCGGTCACGAAAACGCCGGTGCCGCCCAGCCCGGTCAGCACCGCCGCCGACCGGTCGCCTGCAGTGACGATCCCGACGACCTCGATGTCGAAGCCGCCGGCGCGCAGGGCGTCGGCGATCACGCCCGCCTGGGCCATCGCGAGCGCCGAGCGCCGGGTCCCGAGCCGAAGAGTCCGAGCGAGCAGCGGGTCGGCCTGCCGGAGGCTCATTTGTCATCCTCGACGACGACGTCGGCGCGGGCGACAGCTTCGGTGGCGGCGGGGTCCAGTGCGAACAGCTCGCGCAGCAGGTCGGCGTAGGAGTCGCCGCCCGGTGAGCCGGCCAGCTCCTTCACCCGCACGGTCGGCGCGTGCAGCAGCTTGTCGACCACTCGGGCAACCGTCGCCGCGACCTCGCGGGCGGCGCGGTCGTCGAGCTCGGGCAGCCGGGTCCCGAGGCGCGCCATCTCGGCGTCGACCACTTCCTGCGCCCTGGCCCGCAGCGCCGCAACGGTCGGCGCGACCCGCTCGGAACGCTGCCGGGTGAGGAAGGTGGCGACCTCGTCGGTGACGATGCGGCGAGCAGCCTCGACGTCGCGAGCGACCTCCGCGTCCTCGAGAACCGAGCGCAGTGAGTCGAGATCCACGAGCGTGACGCCCGGCAGCGTGCGCACCGCGGGCTCGACGTCCCGCGGAAGCGCGAGGTCGAGCACGAACAACGGCCGGTCGGGGCGGTCGGCCAGCGCCGCGGCCACCGTCTCGGCCGAGACGACGGTGCCCACCGCACCCGTGCACGAGACCAGGACGTCGGCGACGGCGAGCTCGTCCCGCAGGTCGGCGACCGCGGCCGCCCGGCCGCCGAGGGTTCCGGCCAGCCGTTCGGCGCGGGCCGCGGTGCGGTTGACGACGGTGAGGTCGCCGACCTCGCGGCGGCGCAGCGTGGCGCCGGCCAGAGCGCTCATCGAGCCCGCACCCATCACCAGCACGGAGCGGCCGGACAGGCCGCCGAGCGCCTCGGCGGCGAGGTCCAGCCCGACCGAAACGAGGGACCGGCCGGCGCGATCGATGCCGGTTTCGCTGTGGACGCGCTTGCCGGCGTGCAGCGCGCGGTCGACGAGCGCCCCGAGGGAACGACCGACCGCGCCCTCCTCGCGGGCGACCTGCAGGGCGGTCCGCAGCTGGCCGAGGATCTGCTGCTCACCGACGACCATCGAGTCGAGCCCGCCGGCGACGGCGAACAGGTGCTGCACCGCGCGGTCCTCGTAGTGGACATAGAGGTGCTCGGTCAGCTCCTCGAGCGCAACCCCGGTGCGTTCGATGATCCGTTCGGTCAGCTCCTGGACACCGCCGTGGAACTTGCGCACCTCGGCATAGACCTCCACCCGGTTGCAGGTGGCGAGCACCAGCGCCTCGTCGACGTGTTCGCCGGCGATGGTCTCGGCGATCAGTTTCGTCACGCCGTCTTCGGTCAGCGCCGTGCGTTCGAGCAGGTCGACCGACGCGGACCGGTGGGACAGACCGACGACGAGGACGCTCATGCCGAGGCCACCGAGGTGCGGACGACGTCCGGCACCGCCACGCCCGGCTCGCCGTGCAGGCCGGCGGACTTCCGCTGCTCATGGAACGCGAGGATCTGCAGCTCGATCGAGAGGTCGACCTTGCGTACGTCGACGGACTCGGGCACCGCCAGCACGGTGGGCGCGAAGTTGAGCACGCTGGTGACGCCGCACGCCACGAGCCGGTCGCAGACGTCCTGAGCCGCCGCGGCCGGTGTCGCGATCACGCCGATCGAGATCTCGTGCTCCTTGATGATCGTCTCGAGCTCGTCGAGGTGGCGGATCTCGATGCCGGCGATCACCTCCCCAGCGCGCCGGGGGTCGGCATCGACCAGCGCGGCGATCTGAAACCCGCGGGTGCCGAAGCCGGCGTAGTTGGCCAGGGCGTGCCCGAGGTTGCCGACCCCGATGATCGCCACGGGGTAGTGCTGGGTCAGGCCGAGCGCGCGAGAGATCTGGTAGACGAGGTACTCGACGTCGTAGCCGACCCCCCGGGTGCCGTAGGACCCGAGGTGGGAGAGGTCCTTGCGCAGCTTGGCCGAGCCGACTCCCGCGGCGGCGGCGAGCCCTTCCGAGGACACGGTCGGCAGGCCGGACTCCGCGAACGCACCCAGCACGCGGAGATAGATCGGGAGCCGGGCCACGGTCGCGTCCGGGATGCCACTGCGCCGCGAAGCGGCGTCGCGCGGCACCGGCATGTGGGTCTCCAAGCAGTGGGGTTCCGGCAGTCTACGTCGCTTGTGAACAGGTGCACAAAGCGCTCGTGCGCTAGTGACCCGGCTGCCCGCCACTGGCAACATGTTTGGATGCGGGTCATGACGCAGTGGGGGCGGATCGCCGCGGACGGCACCGTCTATGTCCGCACCGCGGAGTCCGAGCGGGCGATCGGCTCGTGGCAGGCCGGCTCGGTCGAGGAGGGCCTGGCGTTCTACGCCCTGCGCTACGACGACCTCGCCGCAGAGGTCGGCATCCTCGAGGCCCGGATCGCGGGCCCGAGCGCCGACCCGAAAGCCGTCGCCGCAACTGCCGGCAAGCTGCGCGCCTCGCTGGAGACCGCGAGCGTGATCGGCGACCTGGCCGCGCTCGACGCTCGGCTGGCCGGCGTGCTCGAGCGGGTCCAGGGCCGGCTGGCGGAGCAGGTCGAGGCCAAGGTGGCCGCCGCGGCGGCCGCGGCCGACAAGAAGCGCGGACTGGTCGAGGAGGCGCTCCGGCTCGCCACGAGCACCGACTGGCGCGTCACCGGTGACCGGTTCCGTGCGATCGTCGAGGAGTGGAAGTCGATCCGAGGGGTCGACCGCAAGACCGACACCGGCCTGTGGGAGCAGCTCTCCGCTGCCCGCCGGGACTTCGACCGCCGGCGGCGT
Source organism: Frankiaceae bacterium (assembly GCA_030840545.1). GTDB lineage: Bacteria > Actinomycetota > Actinomycetes > JAFAQI01 > JAFAQI01 > JAFAQI01. Next base: position 4,740 of record JAVEEH010000012.1, read on the forward strand.
GCGCACTTCGCCGACCTCGACCGCCAGCGGGACGAGGCCGGCGAGCACAAGGCACGCCTGGCCGCTGAGGCGGAGAAGCTCACCGACGCCGACGACTGGGGGCCGACCGCCCGCCGGTTCAAGGAGCTGATGGCGGAGTGGAAGGCCGCCGGCCGGGCCGGCCGGGACGTCGACGACACGCTGTGGGCGCGGTTCAAGGCGGCGCAGGACGCGTTCTTCGCTCGGCGCAGCGAGGCCCTGTCGGCTCGCGATGCGGAGCTCTCCGGCAACCTGGCGGCGAAAGAGGCCCTTCTCGCCGAGGCCGAGGCGCTCGACGCCGGCCGCGACCTGGACGGTGCGCGCAAGCGGCTGCGCACGATCCACGACAAGTGGGAGAAGGTCGGTCGGGTGCCCCGCGAGAGCATGGGGGCGCTGGAGCAGCGACTGGCCGCGGTCGAGCAGAAGGTGCGGGAAGCCGGCACCACGTCACGCCACGTCGTCGTCACGGAGTCGCCGCTCGTCGTCCGGCTCCGCGAGTCGGTGACCAAGCTGGAGAGCCGGCTCGCCCGAGCGCGCGCCGCCGGCGACGACAAGCTCGCCACCGAGACCGAGCAGGCGCTGACCACCCAGCGGGAGTGGCTGGCGCAGGCCGAGCAGAGCGGCTCCTAGCCGCCGAGCGCTGCTCTGAGCCGGTCTTCGTCCACCCGGAACCAGTCGTGCACCGCGCCGTCGACGAAGACGACCGGGACGTATTCGGCCCAGCGCGCCGCCAGCTCGTCGTCGGCGGCGATGTCCTGCTCGGTCCAGCCCACGCCGAGAGCCGCGGTGACGCGCGCGACGCAGGCACAGGCATCGGCACAGAGATGACAGCCCGGCTTCGTCAGCACCGTCACCCGGTTGGTCATGAGCGGCGGAGCTTGCCTTTCGCTACCTTGCCGGCGACCGAGTGCGGCAGCTCGGTGACGAACTCCACCGAGGTCGGGCACTTGAACCGTGCGAGCCGCGCCGCCGCGTGCTCGATGATCGACTCCGCCGTCGGCGCGGTCCCGGGCCGCGGCACGACGAGCGCCCGGACGGTCTCGCCGGTGTAGGGATGGGCCACGCCGAGCACGGCGACCTCGGCGACGTCCGGGTGCTGGGCGATCACGTCCTCCACCTCGCGCGGATAGACGTTGAAGCCGCTGACGAGGATCAGCTCACGGAGCCGATCGACGAGGAACAGGTCGCCCTCCTCGTCGGCGTAGGCGACATCACCGGTGCGGAACCAGCCGGCGCCGTCCGGCCCGTCGTGACCGTCCGGCCAGTAGCCGGAGAAGAGGTTGGCGCCGCGCACGGCGATCTCGCCGGGGTCGTCGTCGTCGACCTCGTCACCGGTGTCGTCGAGCAACCGCAGCTCGACCCCGGGGATCGGACGCCCGATCGACCCCGGTTTCGCGACGTCGCTGCACAAGGTCGTCGTGAGGACCGGGGCGGTTTCGGTGAGCCCATAGCCCTCGAAGACCGGCTGTCCCGTCACCCCGAGCATCTCGGACAGCACGGCCGGGGGCAGCGGGGCCGCACCGGAGACTGCCAGCCGCAGCGTCGTGAGCGAGTCGGCCAGCTCGGGCAGCATCGACCACGCGATGAACATCGGGGGCGCGCCGATGATGTTGCTCACGCCATGGTCACGCACGAGTGCCAAGGTCTCGACCGGGTCGAAGCGTTCGGCGAGGAGACCCGTCGCGGCTGCGTAGGCGGTCATGCCAAGCCCGGCGTTGAGGCCGTAGACATGGAACAGCGGCAGCACCAGGAGCACCGTGTCGTCGGGCGCGACCACAGCCGGCCGGATCGCGGCGAGCTGGTCGAGATTGGCCAGGAGCGCGCGATGGCTGAGCATCGCGCCCTTCGGCCGGCCGGTGGTGCCCGCCGTGTAGAGCAGCACAGCGAGGTCCTCCCCGCCGCGGGAGGGCTGAACGGGCCCGGCCGGGCCCGAGAGCAGTGCGTCCCACTCGGCGGAGCCGGTCACGAGCACCGGCGGCCCGTCGACCCGTTCCACCAGGTCAGGCGCGGCGACGACGAGCGACGCTCCGGCGTCAGCCAGCTGGTAGGCGAGCTCTGCCTCCGTGTAGGCAGTGTTGAGCGGCAACGCCACCAGCCCGGCCCGCAGGACGCCGAAGTAGGCCACGGCGAACTCGATCGAGTTGGTCAGCAGCACGCCGATCCGCTCGCCGGCGACATGGCCCCGGCTCAACAGCCCCGCTGCGACCCGGTCGACCCGGTCGTCGAGCTCCGCCCATGACACCGAGCCCCCGGCCGACACCAGCGCGGGCTTGTCCGGCGACACCCCCGCCGCGCGGTGCACGACGTCGGCGAGGTTGCGCAGTTCGCCAGTCATCGGCGCGAGTGTTGCACATTTGCAAGCACCCCCCACCACCGTCCTGGCGGTGACTGACATCACCCGTCTGGCGGCTCAAGGCAGCCCGTTGGGCGTCGACACCCCGTATTGAACGAACACAGAATCGCCGGGACGACCGCCGACCCGACAAAGGCACACCGTGCGCGAGCACGGGCCGCAAAGGCACGGGACTGCGTCCAGCAGTCAGCCGACCCGCCCAAAGTCGAAGGCCGCCCTCGAGTGACCGTGACAGCCCCACCGTCGCGGCGACCGCCCCGGCCACGTGCCGGAGGTGGCTTTTCGTGTCGCTGCGTGCCCTGCGCCGCATCATCGCGCCGTTGCTGGCAACGGCCCTCGTCAGTCTCAGCGCCGGCCTTGTCGCCGTCGTCGTGCCGACCGCCGCGTACGCCGAGAGCAGCTACAGCATGGAGTCGCAGTTCATCGCCAAGATGAACAGCGCCCGGCAGGCAAACGGTCAGGCGCCCTATGCCGTGGTCTCGGACCTGACGTCGGTCGCCCGGGCGCACTCGCAGAACATGGCCTCGAAGCACTCGCTCTACCACAACCCCAGCCTCACCAGCGACGTGCACAACTGGCAGGCCGTGGGCGAGAACGTGGGCGAAGGTGCGAGCGTCGACGACATCCACACGGCATTCATGAACAGCCCCGAGCACCGGTCCAACATCCTCGACCACGACTTCACCCAGGTCGGCGTCGGTGTCACCGTCGACAAGAGCGGCACCGTCTGGGTGACGGAGGACTTCCGCCAGCCGATGGGTGGCTCGTCCTCCTCGAGCTCGTCCACGACGCACCACTCGACCCAACCGGTGCACCACTCGAGCCCGACCCCGACCACGAGCAGCTCCTCGGGTGCGTCGACGTCGTACGGCTCGCCAACCACCGCGACCGGGCCGGTGAGCAGCCCGCGTCCATCCCGATCCCCACGCGCGGTGCTGCTGCACCGGTTGCACCAGCTGCGACACCAGCAGCACGGGAAGTCGGCGGCCGACCCGGTCGCCCAGGGCTTCGACTACGTCGCCACCCTGTCCCGACTGGCGTCCTAGCGCCGCCGCTGCGGCCCTGACGTCGGCGGTGGCAACAACGTCGTGCTCGGCGTCGGCGTCGGCGTCTCACTCGGCGTCTGCGACGGGCTCGGCGTGGGGCTCGGCGTCCGCTTCGGCGGTCGCGGCGTGGGACTCGTGCTCGACGGACGCGGTTGTGGCGTCGAGCTGTGCGACGTTGACGGCACCGGCGACAACGTCCCCCGGGGCTGTTGCAGAGTGCGGTAGTCCGCCCAGGTCTGCGCGAAGATCTTCGCCGGCAGCGTCCCGCCGAACACCTGCGACTCACCTTCGACGTTGGTCATCGAATGCGGCACCTTGCCGTGGTGCAGGTACTGCTTGTCGTAACCCATCCACACGGCGATGCACAACGTGTGCGAGCAGCCGGTGAACCAGGCGTTGGTGAAGTCGTCTGTCGTCCCGGTCTTGCCATAGACCGGGAATGGTTGCCGGGCAGCGGTGCCGGTGCCCTGGTCGACGACCCCTTGCATGACCTCCGTCACCTGGTCGGCGATGGCTCGCGGCACGGCGCGATCACCTCGAGGCTGCTGTGCGGCCTTGAACAGGTCACCGTCGAGTCCGCTGCGCACCCGAAGCACGGATCGAGGCGCGTGATGCACCCCGTGGTTGACGAGCGAGGCATAGCCGACCGCCTGCGACAACGGGGTGACCTGCACGCCGAGCGCCTGCGCCGGGAACGGCTTGCCGTTGCTGTCGCGTTGCAACGGCGCGACTTCCTCACCCGCGGCCCGCATCAGGTTGACCACGCGCCGCAGACCCAGGTCGACGGCGAGCGGGCCATAGACGGTGTTGATCGAGTTGATCAGCGCCGTGCGCAAGGTCTGGAAGCTCGACCCGCTCTCGGCATTGCAGACGTGGTAGGGCACCGTGACGCACGACGGTGCCGAATGCGGCTCGTCGAGCGTGTGACCGTGCTCGAGCGCCGCCGCGAGCGTGAACGGCTTGATGGTGGAGCCGGACGATCTGCTTGCGCCGGTCGCCAGGTCGAAGCCGGCCTTCTTGTAGCCCCCGTCCGCCTTCGTCGTCATCGCGCGGATGTCACCGTTGCGCGGATCAACCGCGACCACCGCAGCCTCGGGGTCACTGCTCTTCGGCAGCACGGCGTGCAGCGCGTGCACCGCCGCCTTCTGCAGGTTGAGGTCGAGCGTCGTACGGACCCTCACGCCCGCGCTGTCGAACAACGTCGTGTCGCTGAATGCGAGCGTTCCCTTCAGCTGGTTGGCGACGTAGTCGCGAAACTCCGGCGCCACCGTCGGTGCGTCCGCACGGGACTGCGCAACGATGCGCGGCAGCGCGGAGCCGTAGGCGTCCGACGCCTGCTGCGGCGACACGATGTGGTTCTTCACCATCTGGTTGAGCACGTAGAGCTCGCGGACGCGCGCCTGGGTCGGGTCCTGGACCGGGTTCCACACCGACGGCGCCGGCACGAATCCGGCGAGCGTCGCGGCCCGGGCCAAGGCGAGCGATGCGTCGTGCTGACCGGTGCGCTGGTCGAAGTCGAGCTGCTGGATCGGTACGCCGTAGTAGTACTTGCTGGCGGCCTGCACGCCGGCCGCGCCGTTACCCAGATACAGGGTGTTGAGGTAGCGCGTGAGGATCTGGTCCTTGCTGAGGTGCTGCTCGAGCCTGATCGCAAGGCTGGCCTCGCGGAGCTTGCGCAGCGCGGTGCGCTGGCTCCCGGTGTAGACGTTCTTGACGTACTGCTGCGTGATCGTCGACCCACCCTGAAGGTGCGCACCCGTCGCGTCGCGCCACAGGGCGCGGACGACCGCGAGCGGGTCGACACCGCGGTGCGCGAAGAACCGCTCGTCCTCGGCCGCCACGATCGCGTTCTTCATCTCCGCGGGGATCTGGCCGGAGCTGACCGGCTCCTGGTCCT
>JAVEEH010000017.1 GCA_030840545.1 Frankiaceae bacterium
GACAGCCTCGTGGCCGGGCTGAAGCAGGAGGGTTACACGGTCGTCAAGAAGGTCGTCAACTTCGCTCTTCCCGACTACGACTCCGTCGCCATCGACTTCAAGAGCAAGGGCGTCAACTACGTCTACGACACCATCGACCGCGAGGGCAACGTCCGGCTGTGCAAGGCACTCGACGACAACGGCGTCAAGCTCACGGCCAAGGTGCTCACCACGCAGAGCTGGGAGCAGTCGATCGGTCAGGACTACAGCGACTCACCCACATGTCGCAACGAGCTGTGGGCCACCGGCAACACCCTCAACTACGAGGACACGAAGTATCCGCTCGTCGCCGACTTCCGCGGCCAGATGGCTGCCGACGGGCACGGCGGGTCGACCCAGCTCTCCGACTGGACACTCGAAGGGTGGGCCGGCGGGCAGTGGTTCGCGGATGCAGCCACGTCCTGCGGCGCCGACCTCACCCGCCGGTGCCTGGAGGCGTTCATCAACAGCGGCCAGCTCTACACCGCGCACGGGCTTCTCACCGCGCGCAACTTCCATGAGCTCTCCCGCCACCCCGAGCCGTCGCACAACTGCATCAACGTGGTGCGGTGGTCGGACGCAGCGCACGGCTGGGTCACCCAGGTGCCGGACATGCACAAGAACTGCTTCACCCTGCACGAAGTGCCCTACCAGTCCTGACCGGTCGTCAGGACGTTGCCGCCCGGCTGACATAGCCCGGCAGTGCCCGGCCGCGCAGCTCACCCGGCTCCCCGGCGAACGCCAGCTCGCCGCGGGCCAGCACATAGACGAGGTCGGCCATCCGCAAGGCGTGGGAGAGGTGCTGCTCGACCAGGACGACGGTCGTGCCGGCCAGCGCCAGGTCACGGACGACATCGAACAGCTGGCGGGTGACGCGAGGTGCGAGCCCGAAGGAGATCTCGTCGAGAAGGAGCAGCCGGGTGTCGCGCAGCAGCGCCCGTGACATCGCGAGCATCTGCTGCTCCCCGCCGGAGAGGCTGCCCGCCAGCTGCGTCAGCCGCTCCGCGAGAACGGGGAAGGCGAGCAGTGCCGGATCCAGGTCGGCGCCCCGGCCGGCGAAGACCTCCAGGTTGTCGCGCACCGACATCGTCGCGAAGATGCCGCGTCGCTCCGGGATGAGCAGCATGCCGGCCCGGGCCCGGGCATCCGGGGGCATCGCTGCGAGGTCGGTGCCACTCCACGTCATGCTGCCGCCGCGAAGGGGAAGCAGTCCGGCGACGACCGACAGCAGCGTGCTCTTCCCCGCGCCGTTGGGCCCGAGCAACGCGGTCAGCCCGCCGCTGGGCACGTCGAGGTCGAGGCCGTGCAGCACCTCCACGGCGCCATAGCCGGCGCGCATGCCTCGCAGCGACAGCTCGATCATGGCGGTCGCCTCATGCCGTGGACTCGACATCGAGATAGACGTCGAGCACTGCCGGGTCGGCGCGCACCTCGGCCGGGCTGCCGGCCGCGATGAGCCGGCCTTCCGCCATCGCAAAGACGCGATCGGCCACGTCGAAGACGAGCTCGACGTCATGCTCGACGAGCAGGACCGCGACGCCGGACGCTGCAATCGACCGGATGACCCGCTGCAGGTGGCGCGTGCCAGCGGTGTCCAGACCGCTCGCCGGCTCGTCCAGCAGCAGGACGCTCGGATCGTGGCAGAGCGCACGACCCAGCTCGACCAGCCGCAGCGTGCCGGTCGGCAGCGAGCCGGCCGGAGCGTCGCGCACGTCCTGGAGCTCGAGCAGCTCCAGGACTTCCTCGACGCGACGGCGATGCCGCTCGTCGTCCGCGACGAACAAGCCGAGGATGCCGAGCAGCAGTCCACCGACCCGCACGAAGCCGCGAGCCTCGGTGCGATTCTCGGCGCCGACGCGCAAGTTGTCCTCGACAGTCATCGTCGGGAACACCGCAAGCCGCTGGAACGTCCGGCCGACACCGAGCCGCGCCCGCGCGTCTGCGGTGCGCGCCGTGATGTCGACCCCGTCGAGCAGCACCTGCCCGGAGTCCGGTCGTTCGGCTCCGGCCAGACAGTGGAACAGAGTCGTCTTGCCGGCGCCGTTCGGTCCGATCAACGCCGCTACCTCGCCGGGCACCGTGCGCAGGCTGACCGCGTCGACAGCGGTGAGACCGCCGAACCGTTTGACGATGTCGACGGCGGCGAGCACTCCGGCGCCTGGCCTCAAGACGGCGTCGCCTCCTGTTGACGGGCCTCCCGCAGCGAACGCACCCGGTCGAGTGCGGCGCGGCCCCGTGCGGACAGCACCGGAGCCGGCGGCGGCGGGGGCACGGCGGCCTGGTAGCGGCGCAGCAGGGCCGTCGGAGTCGTCAGCCACTCCGCGAGCAGCCGGCCGAGCTCGGCGGCACCGCCGGGGAGACGGCCGAGGAAGGCTGCGAGCAGGCCGACCGGGATGAGGTAGGCGTTGTCCTGACCGGTGAGCCCGTTCACGAGCACGATGAACGCCGCCCCGACCACTGCGGCGGCCGCACTGTCGGCACCGAAGACGACGACGACGGCGAACCACGGCAGGCTCGCGGCCAGCGGGTCGAACGTGGTTGCTTCGAAGGACTGTCCTTGCTGCACCAGCAGAGCGCCACCGAGACCGGCCAGCATCGCGCTCACGGTGAAGATGAGGACCTTCAAGACGCGCACGTCGACGCCGACCGAGCTGGCGCCTTCCTCGCTGTCCCGGATCGCGACGAGGGAGCGGCCGAGTGCGCCGTTGCGCAGATTGAACATGACGAGGAACGCGATCGCGAGCATCGATAGCTCGAAGAGGTAGAACGCGTGATCTCCGCGCAGCGACAACCCGAACAGCGACGGTCGTTGGACGTTCACGTTGTCGGTGAACGACGGCTGGGAGAACACGAAGCGACTCACGAATGCGCCGACCGCGAACGTCGTCAGCGCGAGGAATAGCCCGCGCCGGCGGATGGCCGGGTAGCCGGTGAGGAAGCCCACGATGCCGGCGGCCAACACTGCCACGAGCAGAGCGACCAGCTGCGGCGTGCTGGTGCTGACCTTGCCGAAGAACAACGCACCGAGACCCGCATACCCGGCCTGTCCCAACGAGATCTGCCCGCTGTAGCCGGTCACGGCCACGATGGAGATGAAGATGATGGCGAGTGCGGGGATCTGCTGTGCCTGCCGCAGCGCGACATCACCGAAGGTCAACGGCACGAGCATCGCGACTGCGGCCACTGCGTATTGCGCGGCCATCCGTCGTACCGACGGCTCGGTCGCACGACGTCGTGCGAATGTCACCGCGCTGCCGGCGTCGCCGCCGGCTTCGGCCAGCCGGCTGCGGACCAGCAGCGCGACCAGCAACATGACGATCGGCAGGTTGGCGTGCAGGGCGTTCCACACCGACAGCAGCTGTGCGTTGGAAGGGGCCCACAGGTTCATCTGACTCTGCCCGAGGCCGAGTGCGATCCCCGCACCGATCGCCACCGGGATGCTCGTCAGACCGGCGATGACGGGCATCGCGAACGTCTCGAGCACCACGAGCGTGAGCCCGAACGGGTCGAGTGAGATCTGCGAAGCGATCAGGATGCCGGTCAGCGCGGCGAACACGCAGCCGATCACCCAGCCGACAGCGGCGACCCGGTCGGCGTCGACACCCGACAGCTGTGCGAGGTCACGGCGGTCGACGACCGCACGGATCTGGGTGCCCAGCGGAGTGAGACGCAGGGCGAGACCGAGGAGCAGGGTGCCGACGACAACGACCGCCAGGTCGGCGACTGAGTCGAGGTGCACCGTGAGCGAGCCGGGGTGCAGCACGCGTTGGGAGAACAGCGACGCGGGGTGCCTCGCCTGCGCACCCCAGACGACATAGGCGATGCCGACGAGCAGCACCAGCAAACCGATGGTCGCCACGAGCGACTCGGCGGCCGTCGCCGAGCGGCGGTGCAAGGGGCGGAAGACCACCCGCTCGAGCGCGATTCCCAGCCCGGGAGCGAAGACGAGCAGCACGAGCGCCGCCGCGATCCAGACGGGCACCCCCCACTGGTCGGTCAGCTGCCAGAACAGGTAGGCCGCGATCATCGCGATCGCGCCGTGGGCGACGTTGAACACCCCGGTGGCGCGGTAGGTCAACAGGATGCCTACGCCGGACAAGGCCGCGATGGCACCGAGGCCGAGTCCGGCCAGGGCGTAGTTGAGAGCGAGCACGCGCCGTCAGCTGCCGGGGGCCGGGTCACAGACCCGGCAGGGTCGCAGGCCCCGCCGCCGCACCGTCGCGGCGTCGACCGCCGCGACATCCCGCTTGTTCGCGACCAGCGCGCAGTCCGGCCGGTGGAATGACGATCCGGCCGGCAGCGCGACGAAAACGTGTTTCCCGTCACCGACCGGTGCGGGCGGGCTCCCGGCGGCGGGTGCGGGTGCAGCAAGGTCGGCAGCGAACAGGGCGTAGAGGTCGTTGATCTTGCGTTCGAGCTCGCTGACCCGGGCGAGCTCGCGGCGGATGTCGTCGGTGGCGAGCACGACGGCAGCGAGGATGACCAGGGCGATGCCGGTGAGTCCACCGGAGACGAGGTAGGGCAGCTGTTTGGCCGTCAGCGCCTGCCCGGAGACGCCGTACCAACCGAGAAACAGGGCGACCGCGCCGAGCACCGCGAGCAGCCATCCGAAGACCGGCCGCACCGACGCCCAGACCCAGTGCCACAGCTGTCTGCGGTCAGGCACCTCGACCGTTGCGGGTGCGGCACGTTCCCGCCGCTCGCTGATGACGTCGTCCCCGGTTGCCTGGGTCATGACCGCCGCCCGCCGACAACCGGACGGCGTCGGGCGAGCACGGCGACCCGCCAGCCGAAGAACAGTCCGAGACTGCCGAGCGCTAGCACCGCATAGAGCGTCTCGAGCTGCCCGCCGGAGAGCAGGTCCCGGAAGCTGCGCAACAGTGACTGCGACGGTGCGACCGTCGGTGCCGGCTGGGTCGGCGTCGTGGCCAGACCACTGACCAGATCACCGCCGGCGAGTGGCTGGCCGCCGGTGGTCCCGGGCGGCGCCGGTTGACCGGGTGGGCCACCGCCGGGCTGACCGGCGCCGCCGCTTGCGAACACAGGCTCCCGGCCGTGGCCGGCGGCAGCACCCACCGCGCCGAGGGTGATGTGTCCGACGTAGGTCCCGTTGGCATTGACCCCGGGCAGCGCCGGCACCTGGTCGAACGGTGGCGGCAAGGGCGGCAACGGGTTGGGCACATAGGGCAGGCCACTGACCGGCAGCGCGACGTCCACCTCGACCCCGGTGGCTTCGCTGCGGCCGCTGTTGCTGGTGTCGACGCGATGCGCTCCGACGGTGCGCAGGGTGACTCCGTGCTGGCTGAGCCGGCGCGTCACGGCCGGGCCGTCCTTGCCGGCGACGTGGATGCCTGCGTTGTCGATCGATGCGGCCTGTCCGGCCGCGGTCACGTCGCTCACTGTTATCGACGGCCGGTCGCGTGGCTGAGAGCCCGTACCGAGGTGGATGTCGTCGACGGCGCGGATCGAGCCGATGTGCACGACGCCGCCGATGACGATGTCGGACAGCAGCGTCTCGACGTGGAGGTCGACGCCGCCGGCCGTCGAGCGGACGCTGCTGGTCGCCGTGCTCGTCCGGATGCTGACAGCCCCTGGCGTTCCGGTGAGCAGCGAGACATCACCGGCGGAGGTCTGCCCGGCGTTGTCGGTCGAGCCGGCGTGCGCAGCCGCCGTCAGCGGTGTCACGACCACTGGCCCGGACCCCATCGGCTGCCCGCCGCCCGCTGCCGTGTCGTGTTGCCGGCGTGGATAGCTCGCATCGGCGAGCAGCGGATATGCCGGCGGATCGACCGGGCACGGGAACAGCTGCGAGCAGAGCAGCTGCGGCCCCTGGGTCACCAGACGACCGGGGAACGCCGAGGCGGCGAGGGCCTCGCTCGCGCCGCCGGTATCGAAGTCGCTCGCTGCATAAGCCAGGGCGTCATCGAACAGCGAGGCGGTGATGATCGAGCCCGCCGGCTTCTGCGTCACGATCACGTGCACGGCAGTCGCCGTGGTCTGGGCCTGGAAGAAGTCCTCGGCCGCGGCCGGCGCTGCCGTGGCGGTCATGCAGACGCCGCCTACCAGGACGGCAAGGCAGCCGCGCAGGGCGATTGCCATGCCTGCCTCCCGGGACATCGTCGTCCGGGCGGATCCCTCTCGGGACGCGTGGCCGACCCGCCCGAATCGCCACGTTCAGGATAGGGCGGGCGTGGACTTTCGTCGCGTGCCAGCATGCAGCGTGAGCAGCCGGCCTCGCATCGTCGCCCACCGCGGCGCGTCCGCGGACGAAGCGGAGCACACCTTGGCCGCCTATCGCCGGGCGCTGGACGACGGCGCCGAGGGTCTCGAGTGCGACGTGCGGCTCACCCGGGACGGCGTGCTTGTGTGCGTGCACGACCGGCGGATCGACCGCACGTCGAGCGGTCGCGGTGTCGTCTCGACCCTCGAGCTGGCCGACCTGGCCGACCTCGACTTCGGGTCGTGGCACCCGACGACCGGGCCGGCGTCGGACGGCGAGGCGCCGGACTGGGATCGCAGCAGCGTGCTCACGCTCGCGCGGTTGCTCGAGGTGGTGTCGGACAGCGGCCGCGACGTCGAGCTCGCCATCGAGACCAAGCACCCGACCCGTTATGCCGGGCTGGTGGAGCTGACGTTGGTCGAGCTGCTGGCAGAGCATGGGCTCACCCGGCCGACCGACGCCAGCACCGTGCACGTCCGAGTGATGAGCTTCGCGGCCACCGGCCTGCGCCGGTTGCGGGCGCTCGCGCCCGCTCTCCCGACCGTCTATCTCATGGACCGGTTGCCCCTACGGCTACGGGACGGCGCGCTTCCCGGCGGCGCTGTCGCGGCCGGTCCGGCACTGCGCGTCCTGCGGGCGCACCCTGGCTATGTCGACCGGGTGCAGGCGCTCGGCGGTGAGGTGCATGTCTGGACCGTCGATGACGCGGACGACGTCGAGTTCGTCGCCGGCCTCGGGGTTGACGTCGTCATCACCAACCGTCCGGGCTCCGTGCGCCGCCAGCTCGACGGGTTGGCCGACCCCGTCACGCCCTGACGGACCGTCGGCGCGTCAGCTCGTGGATGAGCCACAGCACCACGACCGTGGCCTCCGCGACCGCCGACAGCGCCTTCTCGGGCGACGGCAGCCACCCCGGGTCGTTCATGTTGGGCATCGGCCCGAGCTTGCCGATATTGACGTAGGTGTAGAGCATCACCGCAGCGAACGACCCCGCCCCGACCAGAGCCGCCGCCCACCAGACGTAGCGGTTGCCGACCGCGAGGAGCGCCAGCGCGACGATCGCCGCGACCACACCTTGCGCATAGAACAGTCGCGCCTGCGTGATCGTGCCGGGTGCGGCGTTGAACGGATGGGCGGCCAGGTGGATGTGGACGTAGGCGCTGACGCCGAGTGCTGCTGCGGCGAGCACTCGCAGCGCGATGCCGGCGGCGGGACCGGTGGCCGACCGATGGTCGGTCGAGAGCGTCGTCACACCCGGTGCTACGTCCGGGACGCGCGCGCGGTTCAGCGAAGCGGTGAGTCCCGCCGCACCGGGCAGGACATGCAGCGCGGGCCGCCGCGGCCGCTGCCCAGCTCGCTGCCCGGGATCCGCACGACTTCGACGCCCGCCTGCTCGAGCCGTGCGTTGGTCTCCACGTTGCGTTCGTAGGCGACCGCGACGCGCGGCGCGATCGCGAGCGTGTTGTTGCCGTCGTCCCACTGCTCGCGTTCGGCGGTCACCGGGTCGAGCCCGGTGTCGATCACCCGCAGGGTGTCGATGCCCATCGCCTTGGCGGCAGCGACGAGGAAGGGCTCCGGTGGTTGGACGTGCAGCTCGCCGTCCTCGCCGGGGGTGACCGTGTGCGCGAGGAGGCTGTCGGCGACGGCGGGATACATCACCACGGCGTCCACGTCGACCATCGTGCACACGGTGTCGAGATGCATGGTCGCGCGCTCCTGCGCGATCGGTACGACGAGGACCGCATGCGCCAGCCCGTTGGCGAAGGCACGCGCCGCCAAGGTCTCCGCACCAGCGGCTGTCGTCCGCTGACCGACACCGATCGCGAGCACACCGGGCGCGAGCAGCAGCACGTCGCCGCCTTCGAGCCACTCCTCGCCGGGTGAGTAGATCGTCGCCGCGCCGGCGAACCGCGGATGGTGCCGGTAGATGACGTCGGTGAGCCAGGTCTCGCGGATGCGCGCCGGCATGCTGGGACTCGTCACCGCGACCGCGTCCTTGAGCCACACCGACGAGTCACGGGTGAAGAGCAGATTGGGCAGCGGCGGGATGACGAAGTCGTGCTGGTCCATGAGTCGCCAGACCAGTCCGCGGCCGGCCGCGAGCTCCTCGTGCGCAAGTCCGCCGATCAGCACGTCCGCGAGCTCGGCCGGGTCGAGGTCGCTGACGTGTCGTTCGACGGCGCGACGCAAAGTGGCACCGAGCCGCGGATCGGCGAGGGTGTGCTCGACCACCGAGCCCCGGGCCGCGTCCAGGCTCAGTGCTTCGGCGAGCAGCTCGCGCAGATAGAGCACCTCGACATCGCGGTCCCGCAGGGCGGAGGCGAACGCGTCGTGCTCTTCCTGCGCCCGTTCGACCCACGGGATGGCGTCGAAGAGGAGATCGGCCGAGTTGCGTGGCGTCAACCGCTTGAGCTCGGGTCCCGGCCGGTGCAGCACGACGGTGCGCAGCCGGCCGACCTCGCTGTCGACGCCGTGCCCGGTTGCCGCCACGGCGGCGAGCCTATCCGCGGGTTCGCGACGTCAGGCGGCTTCGCTGTCGGCGACGTGCGCCGGGGCGGTGTCGCCGACACCTAGTCCGGCGGCCATGTCCGTGAGGAAGGACGCGTTCACCGCGCTGCGCCAGAACGCCCCACGGACGATGCGTTCGGCCAGGCCCGGGTCGGCGGCAACTGTCGGCGCGATCGCGTTGTCGAGCCAGTCCTGGCCGTGTCGCGGGTCGACCTCGGCATGCACGGCATAGAAGGGGTAGGCGTCTGCGGGTGCGCCACATCGCGAGAAGGCCTGCAGGATCAGTCGGCAGCGCGGACCTGCCTGGAGCTCGATGAGCCCGAGCGCGCCGAGCATCTCCGGCTGCAACCAGCGGTTGGTCGCGAGCAGGCCGCCGAGGGCGCGCCGGGCCAGCGCCGAGGTTGGTTGCGCGTCAGCCTGGATCCGCGGCAGGTGGATGGCAGCGGCGAGCCGGTCGTGCAATGTCGAGTGCACGGCGGCTGGGGCGCCGTTGCCCATCTCGTCCCAGTAGTTGGTCGCCAGCTCGAGCTTGGCCGGGCCCGACAGGCCGACTTGGCAGGCGGCGACGAGGTCGTCGAAACCCGCGTCCGGGCCGCCCTCGTGCGCGAGGAACTCGACGACGGTCGGCCATGGCGCCTCCCGCGCGATCCACTTGTAGACCGCGGGAAGCCGGTCCTGCGCGGCAAGCGCTCGCATCGCCGACAGTGGACCGTCGCCGTGCAGCAGCTCGCCCACCGGGGGCGGCAGCCTGAGTGCGTGCAGCTCGTCCAACCAGTCGCGCTCACAACGCTGCTTGATAGCGGCGATCGCCGGCCGGTGTTGATGCCGGGCCGCGGATCCGAGCGACCGCAGCGGTGCGGAGTGCAGGTCGTAGACCGCCAGCAGGGTGGCGAACCGGTCGCGCGACCCCTCGGGTGAATTGTCACCGAGAGTGTCGATGGCGACCGGATCGTCGTGGCGGAGGGCTGCGGTGAGCGCGTCGGCCAGCGGGGTCGAGGCTGGTGTGATGACGAGTGACATGCGTCCTCTGTGCCCCGATTGCGCCCTTGAAATGCGCCACCAGACGGATGCGAACAGGCCGCCGGGACAACCCCGGGTAATTCGGGCACCGCCTGGAAACCTTGATTACTCTGCGTCACACTCAGGGATGTTCAATCGTCGGCAGGTCATCCGGGCATCGACGTTGAATCTCAAACGGGTGGGAAGAGGGTGACGTGCCGAAGCTGATCCTGCGACTCGAACCGCTGGCCGGTGCCGACCCCTCGGCCCGCACGCGGCACGTCGTCGATCTCGGCGACCATGGGCGGGCCCCCGCGGCCTCGACGCCCCTGGCTCGGTGGAGCGCGTCCGTGGCCGCTGCTCACGACCCGTGCGTCGTTGTCGACGCGCAGGGGCAGGTGCTCAGCCTCTCGGTCAGTGCCGCTGAGCTGCTCGGCTGCAGCGACGCCGGCGTCATCGGCCGACGGTTGCTCGATGTCGTCGACCTCGTCGACTTCGAGACGGGCGGGTTGAAGCCTGACTACGCACCGCGCATTGCCCCCCTCGCCGTGCTGACCAACGCCAACGGGCTGATGCGGAGCCTGCTGCGGGTGCGGCACCGTGACGGCAGCCGGCTCACCATCGATGCTTCCTCGGCCCCGCTGCACGACGTGCGCGGCGAGATCATCGGCTCAATCAGCTTCCTGGCACCGGTCCGCGGCTGACGATCAGAAGACGCCGCCCGCTTCGAGGCCGGTCACGACCGCCATCACGGCGAACAGGAGTGCGGCGAGTCGGCGTACCCATACGAGCGGTACGACGCGCAGCAAGGCACGTCCGCTGAGCACGGCGATCGCAGCGACGGCCGCGAGGGCCAGCCACGCCCCGAGGAACACCGCGATCGGGTCGGCGTACTTGGCGGCGAAGTTGGCGGTGAGGATCTGCGAGAGGTCACCCCACTCGGCGGCGAACAGCACGCCGAAGCTGGTCAGCGCGGCGCGACGGAAGCTCGGCCCGGCCGGGGTCTCGGCGATGTCGGCGCTGAGCTCACGCTCTTCCTCCTCCACCGTGTCGCCGCCGCCGGCGCGCAGCATCAGCAGCGCGCCGATGGCGAACATCGCTGCGGTCACGCCGTGCACGATGTCCTTCGGCAGCAACGAGACGAGGTCGCCGGCCGCGACGGCGACGACGGTCTGGACGGCGAAACCCGCGGTGACGCCCACCCACACCGGGAAGGCCGGGAAGCGGGTCGACAGCACGAGCGTCGCGACCATGGTCTTGTCCGGCAGTTCGGCCGGGAGGATGAGCGCGAAGACCGTGAGCGCGACGACGATCGACACGGTCAGCCGAGGGCTGCTGAGGTCGCGGCGATAGCGGCGGACAGCACGACCTTGGCCGGGCGACCGAGCGCCCGGGCCGCGGCGGCGACGTCCTCCCACTCGGGTGCGGCGTTCATGACGTCGCCGCCGAGGGTCGCGACCTTGACCCGCACCGGCTGGCCGTCGACGTCGACCTCGATCCACGATCGGTCGAGGACGTGCTTGCCGACCGTTGTCGTCCGCACCCCGATCGTCGAGCTCTCCCGGAACAAGACCTCACGCACCCGGGTGGCGCTCGCGTCGTCGGTGAGGATGCTGACGGTGTGGGCCGGCCGGCCCTTCTTCATGACGATCGGCGTCAGCCACGCGTCGGCGGCGCCGGCGTCGAGCAGCGCGGCGAGCACGGTCGGCCACAACCGCGGGTCCAGGTCGTCGACGTTGGCTTCGGTCAGCAGCCAGCCGGACTCGCTGCCGACATCCTCGGTGGCGGTGCCGACGACGAACCGCAGGACGTTCGGCCGCCCCGGCAGGTCACGGCTGCCGGCCCCGACACCGATCCCGGACACCCGCAGGCCCGGCATCGGGCCGACTCCGGTGGCGAGCGCCGCGAGCAAGGCGACCCCGGTCGGAGTCGCGAGCTCGACGTCGACCGGGCCGCCGTGCGCCTCCAGTGCTGACGCCGCCAGCAGCCGCAGCACGGCTGGGCCGGGCACCGGGAGCTCACCGTGCTCGGTCGTCACGCTGCCACCGCCCAGCGCCACCGGTGAGACGACCAGCCGGTCGAGTTCGAGCGCGTGCACACCCAGGCATACGCCGAGCACGTCGACGATCGCGTCGACCGCGCCCACCTCGTGGAAGTGGACCTCGTCACGAGCAACGCCGTGCACTGCGGCCTCGGCATCGGCCAGCCGATCGAAGACCTGCAGCGCGCGGTCCCGCACCGGCGCCGGAACAGCCGCTGTGACGAGGAGCGCGGTCACGTCGGCCAGCCGGCGCGGCGGTTGGGCACCGGCTGCTGTCACGGTGACCTGCCGCGCGGCGAGCCCGGCTCGCTCGGTGGGTGCGCCGACGCAGCTGACGTGCAGGTCGGACAGCGACGCGAGTGCGGCGGGCAAGCCGTCCAGTGCCCCGAGGTCGTCGAGTGCGCCGAGCATCATGTCGCCGCTGACTCCGGACGAGCAGTCCAGCCAGCCGACGCGCGCGGACCGCGACGTCATCACGGTGCGCCGGTCCGCCGCGCCACCCGGGCGGCGAAGACCCCGGCCCCGAACCCGTTGTCGATGTTGACGACGGTGACGCCCGGTGCGCAGGAGTTGAGCATCGCGAGCAAGGCGGCGAGTCCACCGAAGGACGCGCCGTAGCCGACACTCGTCGGCACGGCGACGATCGGTGTGCCGACCAGCCCGCCGACGACGCTGGGCAGCGCGCCCTCCATGCCGGCGACGACGACGAGGCAGTCGGCGCGGTCCATGACCTCGACATCGGCGAGCAACCGATGGATGCCCGCCACCCCAGCGTCGCGGACGCGGGAGACCTCCGCGCCATAGGCGCGGGCGACGAACGCCGCCTCGGCGGCCACCCTCTCGTCGCTGGTCCCCGCCGACACCACCACGACGGCGCCCGTGGTCGTCGGCATCGGGCCGACGGCCACACATCGCGCCGTCTCGTCCAGCGTCGCGTCCGGAAATGCCTCCTGGACCGCGCCGATCATGTCCGGCGTCAGTCGCGTGGCCAGTGCGGGCCGCACACCGGGTTGGCTTCGCAGGGCCTCGAGCAGGGCGACCACCTGCTCGACCGTCTTGCCCTCGGCATAGACCACTTCCGGGTCGCCGGTCCGCAACCCACGATGAGAGTCGAGCCGGGCGAAGCCGAGATCGGTGAAGCCGGCAAGTGGGGCGGTGCCGAGCGCGGCCTGCGCGTCGCTGACGCTCATCACCCCGGACGCGACAGCGTCGAGCAGCGCTCGCACCTCGACGCGATCCATGCCCCGACGATAGTGCGGTCCGCGTGCCCGCCGACGGCCGTGGACCCCGGGTTAGGCTGCTGCACCGTGCTGTCGCTCCACCACCCCTTCCTCGACGAAGTCGCCCTCGGAGCGGCGGGTGCGGCTGTGCTCGCTCTGGCGTCGAGCATCAGCGCGCACGTGCGCCTTCGCCGGCTCCGCCGTGGCTTTGCGCTGGTCGACGGCGACGGCAAGGAGACGGTGCTCGACGCCGTTCGGCACAGTGTCGACGAGACGAAGGCGCTGCGCGGTGAGCTGGCTCGGGCGCGGGCCGACCTTGATGCGGCCCGGCGCGACCTGGGCGACGCCCTCCGGCATGTGGCAGTCGTGCGCTATGACGCGTTCGGTGACATGGGCGGTCGGCTGTCCTTCACCGCGGCTCTTCTCGACGACTCGGGCGACGGGCTCGTGATCACGTCGATCCATGGGCGCAGCGAGGCGCGAACCTATGCCAAGGGCGTCAAGGCGGGTGCCAGCGAGCAGTCACTCTCGCCCGAGGAACAGCAGGCGATCGAGCTCGCCCGTCGCGGCCCGGCGGGCTGACATGCCCGGCGTCCCGCCGTTGCGCTATGCCTACCTCGGCCCGGAGGGCACGTTCTGCGAGGCGGCGTTGCGAACCCTGCCGGCCGCCGACCGCGCGGAGCACCTGTCCTGCGTCTCGGTCGCCGACGCCCTCGACGCCGTACGTCGCGGGGAGGCCGCGGGTGCCGTCGTACCGCTGGAGAATTCGATCGAGGGTTCGGTAGCCGAGACACTCGACGAGCTGGCCGGCGGCGACCTGCTTCAGATCGTGCGCGAGGTGCTCGTGCACGTGTCGTTCGCGTTGATGGCGCGGCCGGGGACCGGCCTCGACGACATCGCCACGGTGACGACGATGCCGCACGCGGAGGCGCAGGTGCGCGGCTGGCTTCGCCGTGAGCTGCCCGGCGCGCGTTTCGTCGCCGCTCCCAGCACCGCCGACGGTGCCCGTGCGGTGGCGGCCGGCGCGGCCGATGCCGCGGTCGCCGCGCCGCTGGCGGCCGAGCGCTATCGCCTGGACGTCCTGGCCGCCGACATCGCCGACAACCCCGGTGCTGTGACGAGGTTCGTGCTCGCGGCGCGGCCCGGCGCCCAGCCGGCGCCGACCGGCGCGGACCGGACGACGGTCATGGCGTTCATCGCCGACGACCACCCGGGTGCACTGCTCGAGCTGCTGACGGAGTTCGCGGTGCGCGGAGTGAACCTCACCCGGATCGAGTCGCGACCGACCGGCGTGGGCCTCGGCCGTTACTACTTCTCGATCGATGCCGAGGGCCACATCTCGCAGGCGCGTGTAGCCGAGGCGCTGGCCGCGATCCGACGGCAGTGCGCCGACGTCCGGTTCCTCGGCTCCTACCCGCGCGCCGACGGCGTCGCCGCGACCGAGCGCGCCGGCACGTCCGACCTCGACTTCACCGACGCGCATGCGTGGGTCGAGCGCATGCGCCGCGGTGAGGTCTGACCGGCCGGACAACGCCTGAGCACAAGACGGAGCCCCCCGCACCCAGCTGCGGGGGGCTCCGTCGTCTGGGTCAGTGCATCAAGGGGCGCACTGGTCGATGGTCTGCTCGGTGCCGTTGACGTTGATGTGAACGTGCACGCAGGCCGACGGGCTGGCGGCGAATGCGGCCGGGGCTCCGATGCCGAACGCGGCACCGGCCAGCGTGAGGACTGCGACGAGACGCTTCATGGGGTGGTGCTCCCTCCCTGTAGTGGATGTTCACCCGACACAACGGTGCCGGTCGAGAGACCTCGCGCGGTGTTCGTCCTGAATTCCGCCGCGTCTTGTTGTGCCGAAGTCACAGGTCGGTCGGCGCGGCGGGTGCTGTCGGTAACCTTCGAGCGTGATCGACCTGAGGGCGCTGCGCGACGACCCTGATGCGTTTCGCCGCAGCCAGCAGGCCCGGGGTGGCGACGTCGAGCTCGTCGACGTCGTGCTCGCGGCGGACGAGCGCCGTCGCCTCGCGGTCACCGCCGGCGACGCCCTGCGCGCCGAGTCCAACGCCGCCAGCAAGGCGATCCAGGCGACCTCGCCCGAGGAGCGGCCGGCCCTCATCGAGCGGGCCAAGCAGCTGAAAGAGGCGGTGAAGGCGGCGGAGGCCGAGCAGGCGGCGGCGGAGGAGGCGCTGCGCGCCGCGCTCTATGCCTTGCCCAACCTCGTCGAACCGGGTGTGCCGGAAGGCGGCGAGGCCGACTCGGTCGTGCTCGAGACAGTCGGGGAGCTGCCGACGTATGACTTCCCGGTCCGTGACCACGTCGAGCTCGGCCAGCTGCTCGGAGCCATCGACCTGGAGCGCGGTGCCAAGGTCAGCGGTGCGCGGTTCTACTTCCTCACCGGAGTGGGGGCGTTGCTGGAGCTCGCGCTGGTCAACCTGGCGATGCAACAGGCGGTCGCGGCGGGGCTTACGCCGGTGATCGCGCCGGCCCTCGTCCGTCCGGAGGCGATGGAGGGCACCGGCTTCCTCGGTGCCCACGCGGCCGAGGTCTATCGCATCGAGGCCGATGACCTCTATCTGGTGGGCACGAGCGAGGTGCCGCTCGCTGCGATGCACTCCGACGAGATCTTCGACACAGGCGCGCTGCCGCGTCGCTATGCGGGGTTCTCGTCCTGTTACCGACGAGAGGCCGGCTCCTACGGGCAGGACACCCGCGGCATCGTGCGGGTGCACTGGTTCGACAAGGTCGAGATGTTCTCGTTCTGCCCGCCGGAGCAGGCCGCCGAGGAGCATCAGCGACTGCTTGCCTGGGAGAAGCAGTTCCTCGGGGCGCTGGAGCTGCCGTTCCAGGTTGTCGACATCGCCGCCGGCGACCTCGGCTCGAGTGCCAGCCGGAAGTACGACTGCGAAGCGTGGTTCCCGTCGCAGCAGCGCTTCCGCGAGCTGACGAGCGCTTCGAACTGCACGACGTTCCAAGCTCGGCGGCTCGGCATCCGTTGTCGCGGGGCCGACGGGAGCCCGGCCCCGGTGGCGACGCTCAACGGCACGCTGTGCGCGATCGCGCGCACGATCGCCTGCCTGCTCGAGTTCCATCAGCGAGCGGACGGTTCGGTGCACGTGCCGGAGGCACTGCAGCCGCATCTCGGTCGCGAGGTGCTCACGCCGGTATGACGCCGCGCGTCGTCGCCACGGACCTCGACGGCACGATCGTGCGCAGCGACGGAACCATCTCGGCACGGACCCGTGAGGCGCTGGCTGCGGTCGAGCGCGCAGGGGCGATGGTCGTCCTCGTCACCGGCCGGCCGCCGCGCTGGCTCACCGACATCGCCGAGGAGACCGGCCACCGCGGCCTGGCCATCGCCGCGAACGGCGCCGTCGTCTGGGATCTGCACGCGGAGCGCGTGGTCGCGTCGTACCCGCTGGAGCACGGCATGGTCCGCGACATCGCGGCTGCACTGCGTGCCGAGATCCCGGACCTCGGCTTCGCGGTCGAGTCCGTGAGCGACGGCTTCGGGCACGAGCCGGGCTATCGGCCCCGCTGGTCCACCGACGACCAGACGATCGTCGCGGATCTGGAGGCGTTGCTTTCCCGGCCAGTGGCGAAGCTGCTGGCCCGCCACGAGGGCATGACCGCCGACGAGCTGCTCGAACTGGCGAGGGGCGTCGTCGACGAGCAGTGGGCGACGTTGACGCACTCGTCCCGGGACGGCCTGCTGGAGATCAGCGCAGCCGGCATCACGAAGGCCTCGACGCTGACCAGGCTGTGCGCCGACCGCGGCTATACGGCCGCGGACGTGATCGCGTTCGGTGACATGCCCAACGACCTGCCGATGCTCGCGTGGGCCGGACACGGCGTCGCGGTCGCCAACGCGCACCCCTCGGTGCTGGCGGCGGTCGCAGAGGTGACCGCGAGCAACGACGACGACGGGGTGGCGATGGTGCTGGAGCGGTGGTTCAGCCCGTCGTCGAGCTGACGATGAGCGAACGCAGCGGCGTTCGGGTCAATGCCGCGGCGAGCCGGCTGAGCAGGGGTACGACGAGGAACACGCCGGCGATGGCGACTACGGCTCCGAGGGCGAGACCTGCCAGCACATCCTGGGGGAAGTGCACGCCCACGTAGACCCGGCTGAACGCGATCAGCGCAGCGATGAGCGCGGTCAGGAGGCCCAGCCGCCAACTGACGAAGAACAGCGCCGCCGCTATCGCACCGGCGCCGGTCGCGTGATCGGAGGGAAAGCCGACGTCGGCGGCGTGGCTGATCAGCTTCAGCACGCCGGGGTGCCCGACGAACGGCCGCTGCTCGTCGGCCGCGTTGGCGATGGGTTGCACCAGCGCGAGAGCGACCAGAGCAGCGAGAGCCCCCCAGACGGCGGTCGCCACCTGTTGTGGCGAGTTGTTGCGGCGAGCGATCCACCACCCGGCCAACAACGTCACTGCGAGCAGTGCGATGCCGTCCTTGGCCATGAACGTCATGAATCCGTGCAGCCAGCCGGTGTCTCGCGCGAACTCGTTCACGGTGCGGAAGTGGCTGCGGTCGCCGCTGATCAGCGGAAAGGGCACGACTCTCCTCTAGAGGTAGGGGCCGGTTGTCTGTGGGCCCACCCCGGGCGGGGCCGATCCCATCGGAAGCGCTCGCCGGCGCATCTCCTCGAGCTGCGCCCGCGCTGCCATCTGCTGCGCGAACAGCGCGGTCTGGATGCCGTGGAACAGCCCTTCCAACCAGCCGACGAGCTGGGCCTGGGCGATCCGCAGCTCGGCGTCGCTCGGCACGGCGTCCTCGGAGAACGGCAGCGAGAGCCGCTCCAGCTC